>JAAFHO010000335.1 GCA_013297575.1 Chitinophagales bacterium | reverse complement strand
CCAGTGGTGGTTACAACAGGAATGTTTCTGACGGTACGGATAATTTGGAATCGTTGAATCGGTTTTTTAGTGCCACTAATTTTACCCAACAAATTCGACAACTCAATACCAAAAACAACAATACCAGTCAATGGCGCGCTAGCCTATTGCTGACCGAACCGCTGAGTAAAAAATGGTTTTGGGAAACGTTTTATAACTTCGCCAATACCAGCAACTTGTCCAACCGACAAGTGACCAATCCATTGGATGAAAATACGCGTATCGACAGCCTAAGTCTTTGGTTCGACAACGGGATACAATACAATCGCATTGGATCCAGCGTGCGTTATTCCCACAATGGCGCCAATTTGTCGGCCGGTTTAGCAGGGCAGCAATTGCATATTGGCGGTAAGTATGCTTTGGACGAAGGTCGGCCATTGATTGCGCCAGAGTACGGGCGTACTTTCCGAAACATTGTGCCTTATTTGGATTTGAATTTTGAATTGGCCAATAACAAATGGCTCAATGCAAGTTATGTTTATGGCGTTAGCGAGCCTCAATTGAATGATTTGCAACCTGTACCGAATGTAAATAACCCCACTTTCCGCACCGAAGGCAATCCGAATCTTAGACCCGAACGGACGCATCAAATGAGTGCAGGTTACGGTTTTTGGAATCCGAGCAATTTGAGCAATATGAATGTCGGCGTGGATTTTGAGATATTCGACGATAAAATTACGTACAACCAAACGATTCAAGTGATTGATAGTGTGGGTGTTAGAACGACCACACGCCCAGATAATATTTCCGGTGGAAAAAGTTTGAGTTCGTATATTTGGTATGGTTTCCCTATTATTAAAACCAAACTGACGGCCAATGTGAATGGTAATGTGAATATAAGCCAAACGCCGGCATTGGTGAATAATGTACGCAACGAAACGCAGAGTAATAGCATTGGTTTTCGTCCAGGTTTGAACTATACCCCAAGCTCAAAATTGATTATTGGAGCCAGCGGTGATGTCAATTTTACAACAATTGAATATTCGATTCAAGAACAGCAAAACCAAAAAATTTATCGTTATGGTTCCGATATTTCGATCAAATGGCAAATGGTGAGTAAAACATTTTTTGAAGGTAATTTTAAATATTCCAAATACGAAAACAAACGTTTTGGTTTTGATCAAAGCATTCCAATTTTGAACGCCTCCATACGTCGCTTAGTAGGTAAAACCAATAGAATAGAATTGCGGCTTGCGGCATTTGATCTGCTGAATCGCCGTGTGACGATCAACCAAAATGGTTCTCAAAACTTTGTATCGAGTAGTGTAGCCAACACTTTAGCACGTTATTATATGTTGAGCGTGAGTTATAATGTACGAGGATATGAAAATAAAATTAAGAAAAATGATTGGTGGTAAAATATTGGATAAAATGAATAAAAAAATAATAATACTTATCTTTTTAGGGATAACTATTTTTGGTGGACTTTATGCCAAACGCAATATAGATATCCTAAGCCAACTGCAAGGCAACACCAATGCAGCAGTACTGCAAACCATCAATAAAGATGATGTAAAAAATGGCGATCTCATTTTTCATACTTCGCTCTCAGGACAAAGTAAGGCCATTCAATTGGCCACAAAATCAAAATATTCCCATTGCGGAATTATATTCAAAGAAGGCGACAATTTTTACGTTTTTGAAGCCGTCGAACCCGTACAGCGTACCCTCCTAAGTAAATGGATAGCACGAGGAAAAGATGGCAAATACGTCATCAAACGCCTTAAAAATGCAGACGAGGTATTAACACCAGCCGTATTGACTAAAATGAAACAGATTGGCGATCAAATGAAAGGCAAACCCTACGACCTTACTTTTGAGTGGTCGGACGAAAAAATTTATTGCTCCGAACTGATTTGGAAAATATACCAAGGAGCAACGGGTCTTGAAATTGGTAAACTTGGTAAACTGAAGGATTTTGATTTGACGAGTAAAACCGTAAAGAAAATAATGAAGGCCCGTTATGGTGACAAAATTCCATTGGAAGAAACGGTTATTTCGCCTTCTGCTGTTTTTGATAGTGAACTGTTGGAAACGGTCAAATCGAACTAATTCAAAACGATCAGTTTTTTCACGACTATCCTTTCTTTATCGATAAATGAAGTAAAATAAATGCCGGGTACAAGTTGCTCAATATCTATTTGATGAGTTGGATTGGTCTTCAGATCAAGCACCACATTACCTTTTGTATCTGTAATCCGTATAATTCCGCTATCAAAATTAGTATAAAAAACACTTGCAGATGCCGGATTTGGATAAAGCAAAATTGAATTTTCAGGTTTTCCAGCTGGAGATGAAGTACCCGATACATCCGATTTAAAACATACAATCTCCACTACACTGTCCTGCAAACAAAATTCGGCACAACCAGGATGTGATTTAATATATACTAAAACTTCGGTGCCTACTGGCAACTGATAAAAAGCACTTGGCGCCGCGCAAGGTACTAGGATTTCACCGCTAGATACCACTTGAGGCAGCACACATGGCCCAGAATTAATCATTTTAACCAAAACATTTGCGACACAAGTATCGACTGGCTGCGGAATATCTATACAATTACCTCCCGATTCCATATAGGAAAATTGGTTGTTTTTAAAGTTGCAAAATCGCCAGTCAATGCCATCTAGGATTAGATTATTGGATTCTTGCAAGAAAAAATGTGTCCCCAAATCCACGGTATCCAAACTACCCGGTTGGATGCGCTGCATATAAACAGCACCTATTTTTTCTATAATCGTACCTGTTATATCCCAATTTCCTCCGGCAGATGCCACAATTTTTTGTGTTCGGAGTATTTGATTATTCAAGTTGATAACCCCTGTACTTTCAATTAAATAAGATAATACGATAGAGCCATCAGAACGTTTAACGATCAATGAATTACCCGGCACCAGTGAAAAATCATATAAAAGTAAATATTTATTGTTTTCCCAGTATAATATACTATCGCCGGTTTGGTATAAAATACGATAACCCTTAAAAGGTGGGTAATTATCATAATCTCTTAGTCGCGTACAAATTTTGGCATTAACGCCTCCTACCATCGTATCGCCAGTAATGGTGCAATATTCCGTTGCAGGCCCTTTCAAATAGGTAACAATCCTATTCGTCCATTGAGGTGAGTTGTCGAACCATGATTGACCTTGGAGTATAGGATGTAGCAGCAGAGAAAAGTACAAGATTAAAATGGTGTATTTCATGTTGACAATAGTTTATGTAAAAATCGCGTTCCTATTTTTACTCTTATAAACATTCACTCAAAATAGTCCGAAATTTTCTATTTGCAAATATTAGAAAATTAATTCAAAACGGGGCAATCCAACGAAAGAATTAATAAAAAATTTATTTATCTGTTTTTTGCACTTTTTTGAAGGTAGTGGTGGCTCCGCAAAATCATCTGACAAAATATCAAAATTACGTAACGATACACGGCAATCCATAAAAGATGATAAATCGACATTTTTACTTACTATTACTTATTAATGCTTTCCCACCACCACCACTGCCATACTCCGCACATCCTCCACCAGCACCGTTTTAAAAGGCTCTAACAAACTCAAACCGTGTTGTTGGAGTAAGTTATCCAGTGTCTTTCTGGTCAGTAGAAAGCGGTCGGTGCCATCGGGTAGGTAAAAGCGGCCATGTCCCAAGGGCGTGATCTTACCTTCCAAGCCGACATCGGTAGTAACGCGGATAAAAAGAGAACCACCGGGGCTAAGTACACGGATCATTTCGCCAAACATTTGCTCAAAATGCAACTCGTTTTCGGCAAAATGCAAGACCGCACTACAAATAACATGCTGAAAAAAGGCATCTGGGAAAGGTAAATCTTCCACTGCCGCCACTTGAAAACAACTATCAGGCACTGCAGGATAGTTTTGTCGCAGCACATCCACCGCTTCGGGGTTGCGGTCGGTACCAAATACACTAAAATCCTCCTGCACAAACCAATGGAGGTTGCGGCCACCACCCGCGCCTGCATCCAAAATTTTATCCGAAGGCGCATAACGCCCTTTCATTATTTGATCGAGTAGGTAAATATCGGTGTTGCCGAGTAGCGCGGTGATTTTGTTCATGTGTGTTGTTTAAAATTATGGCTTTGACCGCAATTCTACGCAAAGGTATGTTCGGGGAACTTTGAAAACTCCCCGAACATAAGAAATGGGGGCAAAAACTACATGTTTTCAGGCGAAATTGGTGAAGGCACAAGATTTTTCACCGGTTTTATACTTTTTAAATAAGCAAATATCGCTTTCACATCTGCATCCGCCATTTTTGTATAATTGACCCACGGCATCGGCGGCAACAGCATCCGTCCGCCGTCCAAGCCTTTGTATTTACCTTGTGTCAAGGCTTTTTTGAATTGTTCTTCTGTCCAATTACCGATACCCGTTTCGTCGGGTGTTAAGTTGCCTGCGAAGGAAACGCCCCACGGCCCAGCTCCGGCGGTCAAATCGGGATAAAACATCGCAAAGCCTTGTTTCAAAATTGGATCTTTGAACTTCATAATTGGCCTGTCGGCGGGATAGCCTGCGAGCATAGTTTCAGGGATGATTTCTGGGCCGTTTGCGCCCATTCTTTTTGCCGAATGACAATCGTTGCAACCCGTTATTTGCACCAAATATTCACCGCGTTTTACGGCATCTTCAGCGGTAGTTGCCGGCGTTTCGGCTGTTGGTGTAGCCGTTTTAGGGGTGTTGTCTGTGCAAGAAGCAAGGCAGACGATAGCCAAAAAGAAGGCTAAAAAAGTGGATTTTTTCATATTGTTGTTTAAAAAAATGATTGAAAAATACTAATAAATAATTCGCTCATTTGATACGAGCGTATATACTTAAATATCTGTGTATTGCGCTGTCAACCATATCCATTTGCCATTTTGGAGGCGTAAGTTTCGGTAAAATATTCGTTATCTGTCCATTTTTTATTGTTTTTTTATCCACCCCTGAATGGTGCGTAATGCCCGTAATAGTGACAGCATTATCGACTTGCTGAATTTTAATCTGCTCCATAGGCCACTCCACTAGGGTTGCACTTTTATTTAATTCCTCCATACATCTCATATCACAGGGTTTTCCATCATTGCCGTGCATCACAAAATCGGGGGAAACTTCTTCTTTTGAAAATTTGTCCCAACCCATACTTAACATCCGTTGCCGCATATCGGTCAAGGTTTTTTCAGTAAATGTGCTTTGTGTAAAAGCAAGAAGGCTAAACGCCGAAAATAGGAGTGTGGTTATTAATTTTTTCATTTTAAATACGATTTTAATTGTTAAAAAGAACGCCACAAAGGTGCGTACTGCCACAAAAAACGTATAGGACAAACTATGCACAAATAGGATTATCTGTGCATTTGCTTAAAAATAGTGTTTGATCCGTTGAAATTTGTTCAATATCCCTAGAAAATCTATTTACGTTAGAGTTGTGAACGAGTACATAATTACAGGCCAGTTGGCCCTAAATAGGGTTTGTCTTCGTTGTAGAACATCCATCCTAGTTCGTCAATAAGCAACTTTCTTTCGTCCTCGGTCACTCGAATATAGGTCAAACCAGTTCCGACCCACTCATCATTAGGGCCCAAACAGTAGTAAAACTGATCGTCGGATACTTTTTTCATTTTCTCATTTACCCATCTAATAATGCTTTCGTCAAAATAATCATCATCCGAATATTCGAGTTCGATGGCGGTCGTTTGTCCATTTAAAATAAAACGTACTGTGATCGGCCCTTCTTCGGAACTCCAAATTTCCTCCATATCCGATGGTAAAAAATGACCATTAGATGCTTTAGAAAAGTCCTGCAATAGCAACACGTAAGCATTGCAGTCAATGATAACGTCAGGATCTACCCTTAGGCATTTCTCGCTATCTTGTTCTATGATCGTACATATGTCTGTCATTCTTTTTGGAAGTAAATATGCATCGCCCGAGTACTTTTGGTACTCCGCTTTTTGTTGTTCGTAGAGCGTATCAAGTAGTTGACGGTCGGTGTCGGTTTGAATACGAAATTTTTTATAGAACTCCTCTTTGCTAAATTGCTTTGCGTATGCTTCTTTTTGTACGTCGTAAAGCGCATCAAGCAGTTGAACATCTGTAAGGGTTTCGTATTTTTTAAAGAACCCGGCCTGTCTAATTATGGAAATATCTTTAGTCATATTAATGATGATTTAGTCCCAAAATACCTCAGTCACATCTACTTGCAAATTATTAATAATTGGAGTGGTCAGCACGTCGCCCTCTACTTTGGGGGGCAGACCGATAAAAAAGCCTTGCTCGTTATAAAAAGTGGCACATAATATTTAAATCAACCCGCCTTCATAATCTCATGTACCCGAATAGAAGTGTCCAAAAACAAAATTTTAGGATTGGCATTTCTTTCAATATAGTAGGCATTATCGTTAAGGATTTCTACAATATTGCCTATTTTTTCGATATTTAATACCTTCGACATGTTTTGGGCGGTCGTCAACTCATTGGTGGGCAAACGCAATTGGGTTTGTCCGGTGGCCACTAGGCTCATCAATTCCCGAAGAAAATGGAGG
>JAAFHO010000334.1 GCA_013297575.1 Chitinophagales bacterium | reverse complement strand
TACATTAAATACAAAGAAAAAGTTTTTGTTGAATGGATAAGGCGCGCCGTTTAAAGAAGCAGGTGTAATTGTGTGAAACACTTCATTGTCCACCAAAAACTCGATTTTATCGGCGACCCAATTGAGCGAAAATACATGAAATTCATCTTGGAAATTAGCCGTTCCACTGAGGTATTTCGGCATTGAAATGTATTGGTGTTGGCTAATATTAGCACCAAAATGCACTGTTCCTACCACTCGGTTAGGTAAATCACCAGCCAATTCCATAATATCAATTTCACCGCAGGAAGGCCAAGAAACAGCATCAATATTAGCACCTAACATCCAGAGTGCAGGCCAAAGCCCTTTTCCTTCTGGTAGTGCTGCACGAATATCAATTCGACCATACTTAAATTGTTTTTTACCTTTGGTAATCAAACGAGATGAAGTATAATCCTTTGTGCCAAATTTTTGCTTTTTTGCTGTGATCACCAAATTACCGTTCACAATTGAGGTATTGTCTTCGCGGTAATATTGCTTTTCGTTGTTACCCCAACCGCAATTGCCTGGGCAACCATCACCCATTTCATACGTCCATACTGCAGTATTCAATGCTGTACCATCAAATTCATCTGCCCAAACCAAGTTGTAGCCCGGATAAATCAAGGGAGAAGTGTAACCTCCTGTTGGGATAACTAATCCGCTTGTATTGTTGTCATCGTCCTCAATAGTGGTCGTAATTAAGTCTTTGCTGATTGTTGCATTGATGGGATTAAAGAGTTTAACCTGAAAAGTTTCTTTTGTTTCTCTAACTTCATCGCCAATAATCTTGATTTCGATTATTTTTTTTGTTTCTTCAGGTGTGAAAATGATTTGACCTCCGTTTAAGACCACAAAATCGACATCAGCGGTAGCTGATTCTGAAATCGCAGCAAGTTTTACCACCACATTGGTTTTATTTTCACCAGTTAACGTCAGTTCCAATTGAACGATCTGATCCACATCGCCTTCTTGTACGGTGAGATCAGACATGCTAATCACCGGAAGGTTAAGATCGTTTGGAATACCATCATCTTCTTGAACACAGCCAAGAAAGCCGGTGGTGATGAGCGCAAGACCCAAAACTAGTTTTTTATTTATAATTGTAAGCATTTCGATATTTTTTATAGTGTGTGTTAATTTGAATCAATTTATTGGTAAATTCGTACATAGTCCACCTGCATCTCTTGTGGAAAAATCGTATTATCTACGCCCATTTTACCGCCCCAATTACCGCCTACTGCTATGTTTAAGATCAGGTGAAAAGTGCGATCAAATGGCCATGCTTCTGAACCTTGGTGCTTATTGTTGAAAGTGAGGTATTTATAGTCGTCATAATAGAAATCTATTTTTTCTGCATCCCATTCAATACCATAGTTATGAAAATCGGTACTTGTTGTTTTGGACATGATGCCCCCCGTAACTTGAGTACCCTGAATATGGTTGAATAGTTTGGTATGCACCGAGCCATAAAGACTATCGGGTAAATAACCAACATGCTCCATAATATCAATTTCACCACTTGCAGGCCACCCACCATAAGCCCAATCCGATGGAAGCATCCAAATTGCTGGCCAGATGCCCCTTCCCTTGGGTAATTTGGCGCGTACATCTATTTTTCCGTATTTCCAGTCTCCTTTGCGCTTGGTGACCATCCGTGCAGAAGTATAAGCAAATTTACCTTTGGTTTCCTTACGCGCTTCAATAATGAGGTGTCCATCTTTGACGCGGGCATTTTCTAAACGATGACCTGAATAGAGTTGTAGTTCATTATTACCCCAGCCGCATACATTTGGGCATCCATCACCAATGTCGTAGCCCCATTTGGTGGTATCTGGCAGTCCGGAATAATTGAACTCATCTGACCAGACCAGTTGCATTTTAGCCGATTTACTTTTGTTTAGGGCGCAACCAGCGGTAAATATACCCAAGCCCAAAAGTATCACTATATTTAAAAGAGATTTATTCATAAAAGGAGCGTAAGAAAGGCAGGTTAGCCTTATTGTGGTACAAATGTTAATTCAAACCATCCCTGAGGATTTGGTGTTCCATTTTGCATACGTTGGCGGCCACGTACAACTAATTCAGTTGCCGTTAGTTTAACAACATCTAGCAAATTGTCGCAGTCCCAAACACCCACAAACTGGTTGTCGGCCAACAAAATTTGATCTCTGCCGCTTATGCCCGTTCCTTCCAAATACACAAAATCACTGATGCCTGGATCATAGGCCTCTGCTTGGTATCCGTTCCAAGGATTTACTGTGGCAGTATTGTTTTTGTATTGAAAAACTAAATTATCAAAAGTAAAGCAAAAGCCATCATCATACTGTTCGTTTTGTAAGCCATCAATTGGTGACGTGTACCACGAAAAGTCATCGTAAGTTGGGCCTACTTTAACCGCACCCGGTGCTCGCGTAAGTGTCCAGCATTTGCCTTGAGGCTCGCAATCTCCGGTGAGTAAACCAAATTTAGGGTTACAAGCCAGCTTAGCATCTTTTAGGATTTCAATCTTCTTACTAGCAGAAGGAGAGCCACTTCCATCTTCTTTTGAGACATACAAAGTGATATTATAAAACCCTTTTTTGCTGTAAGCAATGGTGTCAAGGGCTTTTGTAGAGTTTTTGGGTGTGCCGCCTGGTAAATCCCACAATCGCTGGAAATTACCGCTTGATAAATCCTTGATTATCATACGGTTGGAATCTCCAGCCACCATTTCAACACTGAATTGAGGCGCGCCTGGCGCATCGGGAAGTTGGTTGTCATCGTCGCGATCTGGTTTGCAGCCAGCCAACACTGCGACAACTAAAGCCATGAGTAAAAATATTTTTTTCTCCATTGTTTTATTTTTTAAAGATGAATTCATACTAATGAATTATATCCAAATACTTAATAGCCTGGGTTTTGGCGAAGCGCTCCATTCGTAGCCAAAATTTGAGATTGTGGTATTGGGAAAAGTTCATGTGTGCCAGCCTTAAAACCAAGACTACCAAGCACTTGTGGTGCTTTTCCTGTTCGCACAAGATCAAAAAAGCGGTGTGCCTCCAATCCTAATTCAAGGCGGCGCTCGCGATAAATCGCTTCTAATAAATCGTTACCAGTAGCAGAAACATTTGGAATACTTACCCTTGAGCGCACTTTATTCAGTGAAATTTTGGCTCCAGCCTCATCACCTGTATGATATGCGGCTTCGGCGTGCATCAACAACACATCCGAATAGCGTATAACACGGTCGTTGGTGCCACCATTAGGTGCTGGATCGCCAAAAGGAGCATCTTCGCTTTTGCTGGTAAAATACTTCTTAGGATAATAAAGGTGTGGCAAATCGCCCGTGGCCGCCAGTGTGAATATACCACGGTCTCCCATCGCATCGCCTACACGGAATACCGTCGATTTTAGACGTGGATCCTCAAAGCCTTCTTTAAAAAATTCATCTACAAAATTTTGGGTTGGGATATTAAAACCAAAACCAGCAAACTGACCGCGGGCACGTTGGAAAACATTGGTCAAACTGCCTTCGTTGCCATTGTTTTTACCCCAGTTACCGCCTGAGCGATTCATATATTGGATTTCAAATACTGATTCGATGTTGTTTTCACCAAATTGAGTAAAAATATCCGCATAGTTAGACACAAGTTGGTATTCATTGGAGTTAATAATAGCTTCAGCAGTTGTTTTTGCTTCTGTCCATTTGTTACGCCATAAATACGTTTTTACCAATAAGGCTTGTGCTGCACCCTGCGTAATACGCCCCAAATCATTTTCAGTATAAGTGCTTCGTTTCCAAAGTGTTGCAGATGCTTCGGTAAGGTCTTTTTCAATAAAATCCCAAATTGCATCTGCCGAGGCACTACCCATATTATATTCTGATGGGGCAAGTACATGATCGACCAATGGTACACCACCAAACATCGTAACCAATGTGTAGTAATTCCAAGCACGAATAAACTTTGCCTCACCTAATATACGGGCTTTCAATGTTTCATCCATGGTAATACCAGGCACCCTCTCTAATACTACATTAGCACGATAAATGCCTTCGTAATCGGCTCCCCATTCCGATTCTAACAAATCAGTATTGGTAGGGCCTTTGAATGTTTCCAATTGGAGTAATGAAAAGGCATCGTTATCGCCCGATCCACCTTTAAGTGCGTCGTCCGACATGATATCGCCCCAAAACCATCGGAAATGACCCGCTGGCGAAAGTTGGAACTGCAAGGGTGCATAAGCTGCATTGACCGAGGCAATCGCATCTGCTTCGGTGCGGTAAAAATTTTCTTCCGTAATGCCAACAATGGGCTTTTTTTCTAAAAAGTCTTTTTGGCAAGCCGAAAAAGAAATGCCTACGGAAAGGCTAAATAACAAAAGTGATTTAAACTTCATGATTGTAGTAGTGTTTGGCCAATGAATAATATGATGTAATTGATATGGTTAAAAAGAGGCACTCACACCGCCCAAGATTGTTCTTGATTGAGGATAAAAACCTCTATCAATACCAATTTCAAGGCTGTTGTCCCGATTAATATTACCAATTTCAGGATCTAGGCCGGAATACTTGGTAAACGTAAGCAGGTTTTGTGCAGTTACATAAAATTTCACCTTATTAAATTTGGCTTTTTTGAGCCAATTTTGAGGCAAATTATACGCCAATTGTACGGTTTTTAAACGCAAATACGAACCATCTTCCACAAAACGATCCGATACACGGGCGTTCTGATTGGGATCGCTCAAACTCACACGAGGTTCTTTGTTTGAAGTACCTGGCCCAGTCCAACGATTGAGTGCTGAAGAAGGGCGATTTACATAGGTAAAATCATAACGGATCGTATTGACATAAATGTCATTACCCTCCGAACCTTGGAAAAAGATATTCAATTCCAGTCCTTTCCACGAAAAATCAGTATTCATACCGTAAGTAAAACGTGGTGTGGGATTGCCGATAAAAGTACGGTCATTGGCATCAATTACACCATTTCCGTCAATGTCTTTAAATCGAATATCCCCCGGCGCAGTTTCGTTGCTTTGAAATGCAGCGGCCTCTATTTCTGCTTTTGATTGAAAAATTCCATCAGTAACATGGCCAAAGAAAGAAGCCAAGGGCTGACCTACATCTGTTTTAGAAGCATTTGCATTTGCGGATTGTACATAACCCGAAAAAACGGGTTCGCCTCCGCGTCCCAATCCTGTAACCTTACTTTCAATAAATGAAATATTACCACCTACATTGTACTTAAGGGCATGATCCTTATTGCGGTAATTAAGCGAAAGTTCAAGACCCTTGTTCTCTGCCGTTGCTACGTTTTGAATTGGAGGTGCCGTGCCCGCAACTAAAGGAATTGGTGCGGCGTAAAGCATATCCGTTGTCTTTTTTATATAATAATCGGTCGTAAAACCAATTCGGCCATCTAATAGTTCAAAATCTGCTCCTATATCTGTTTGAGTACTCGTTTCCCATTTTAAATCTGGATTAGCCGCACTGAGGGCAACTGCACCATTTGTAATATTTTCGTTGGCACCAAAAGTATAATTCTGACCGTTGTTGATTACCGTCGTGAAACTATAATCACCGATACGATCGTTACCATTTTGGCCCCAACTTGCACGCAATTTGAAGAAGTCAATAGCTTTGATATTCCAAAACGATTCACGGCTGCCTATCCATCCGGCTGAAAAAGAAGGAAAATAACCAAAACGGTTGTTTTTACCAAATCGAGAAGAGCCATCCGCCCTAAATGTGGCAGATGCTAAATATTTTCCATTTAATTCATAATTTGCCTTGCCAAACCAAGAAAACAAACTGGATTCATTAGCATATTGGTAGGCACTTTGCGATCCAATAGGGTCAATTGTATTGGAGATATAGGCTTCTTTTGGGTCATTGGAAGGCAAGTTTGTATTTGCGCCACCACTGCCATCATACCTATTGGAAAGTGCTGTTGTACCAGCAATAAGTGTAATATCGTGTTTGTCACTGTAGTTTTTCTGCCAAGTCAAAACATTTTCTAATTGTTGATTACGCCACGTGTTATTACCTACAAAAACCGTATTAATTACCTGTTTTTCAGGCGCTGGTGCGTCGCTAAGCGAAGGAATATTACTCAAATCGAAACGCGGACTGAAGCCTCGCTGGATCGCATAAGTAGCATCAAGGCTATATGCTGACCTGAATTTAAGGTTTTTCCCCAATTTGAGGTCTGCAAAAACACTACCTACTAGTCGATTGCTGCGCCAAGTACTATGTGTTTGCTCTATACCATTTACTGGATTAGCAATGTCGGTACTGGTATAATTGGAATAAGCATAAGTGCCATCTGCTTTATATACTGGTGTTACGGGGTCAATATTTAAGGCACGAATAATGGGAGAATTATATTGGGTATTTTCGGCCAAACCTTGGCGTTCGAGCCATGTAAAACCGAGATTATTACCAATAGTTAACCAAGGCTTGATGTCGTGTGAGCCATTGACGCGCACTGTTGCACGCTGAAAGTTGGATTTGTCTCCACCAACAATACCATTTTGGGTAAAATAGTTACCTGAAACGGTATAAGAGGAGTGTTCTGCTCC
>JAAFHO010000333.1 GCA_013297575.1 Chitinophagales bacterium | reverse complement strand
TCAAATGTGACCGAAAAATACCTGATGGAACTGTGTGTAAAACGTATTTTTGCCCCCCAAATTTAAGGGTATGACCTGCATTGGGTCCCCCCTGAAAACGGGCCACTATATCGTAATCATTGGCTAAATAATCTACAATTTTGCCTTTTCCTTCATCGCCCCATTGGAGCCCTAGAATTACATCTATCTTTGATTTATGTGCTGAATGCATAGTGCGTTTGAATTAAGGGACAAAAGTAGGCAATCTAATTGAGATTTGATAATTCGATCAATGGCATACAGGACTTAAAGCCCACAATTCAAAAGTATGAACTATATTTGCGCAAAAAATAGCCAATAACTACTACTATTTACATCATTTATGCTCCTTTCTCTTCAACATAAAAATGCGCTCGTCGGCGGCGCAAGCGCGGGTATCGGCAAGGCTACAGCCATCGAACTTGCACTATTGGGTGCCAATGTGACCCTCCTTTCCCGTACCGAATCGACGCTAAAAGCAGCCTTGTCGGAATTAGACACCAGTCTGGGGCAACAACACAAGTACATTGTGGCGGATTATGCGCAACGCGATGATTTGTTGCAAAAAGTACAGGCACTAGTCGCTGAACAAACCATTCATATCC
Source organism: Chitinophagales bacterium (assembly GCA_013297575.1). Lineage (GTDB taxonomy): Bacteria > Bacteroidota > Bacteroidia > Chitinophagales > Saprospiraceae > M3007. The sequence continues at coordinate 5,960 of JAAFHO010000333.1, read as the reverse complement.
TTATTAATAATACCGGTGGCCCGCCGGGTGGCCCGCTCACCGAAGCAACACCCGTTGCACTTTTGGAGGCATATTATAACCACCTGATTTGCAATCAATTACTCGCACAAACAGTGCTAAGTGGCATGAAAACCGCTGCTTATGGACGTATTGTAAATATAATAAGCACTTCTGTAAAGGAACCATTGGACAACCTCGGTGTTTCCAACACGACCCGCTGGGCAGTGGCAGGGTGGTCAAAAACATGGGCCAATGAAGTGGGACAATTTGGCATTACCGTTAATAATGTACTACCCGGTTATACCAGTACTGGACGATTGGACGAAATCATTGGCAAGCGTTCTGCTGCGCAAAATATTGATCCTGAAACGATTGTGCAACAATTTAAAGCACATGTTCCACTCCGGCGTTTTGCTGATCCGAGTGAAGTAGCAGCGGCGGTAGCCTTTTTAGCAAGCCCCGCTGCTGGTTATATCAATGGTGTAAATTTGCCCGTTGATGGTGGGCGGACACGGAGTTTATAGTTACAATAAAGGCTAATACAAGAGAAAATAGGGAATAGGTTGCTTATTTGTTTCTATTTTTCTCTTGCATACGTTTTTTCGTATTTCTCCCAAGGCGTTTTCCTGTGGCTATCTGTACCAAAATAGTGCAAAATAGCATCCATTTTCTTTGTATCTTGAAAACCTGGAATAGGTTGTATCAGGTCTTGATCTTCGTTGAGCACCACGCTAGTTGGATAACTCAAGCGATTATTGAGCCAAAGCGCGGCCAATTCATGGTAACCGCGACCGCCATTTTGTTTTACAAATTTATACGTAGTGCCTTTGTACGTGATATCGGAAGTTTGTTCGGCGTTTAATTTAACCGAATAGTATTTTTCGTTGATATAAGCCACCACGGCTTGATCTTTGAATGTCGTAGAATCCATGTGTTTACACCAGCCACACCAATCCGTATAAACGTCAATAAATATTTTGCGTTTTTCTGTTTTGGATTTTTCTAAGGCTTCCTCTATCGTCATCCATTTGATGGTCATTTGTGGTATAGTGGCTGGTTTTAGCGGTGCTGCTTTAACAGCGGCTTGCTGGCCAGACCTAGAACCGGTGGTGGTGGATGCAGGGATGGTGGGTGTTTTGGTTTTGGCCGTTGGCCGTGGTAAGGTTGGGGATGGTGCAGTTTCTGAGCCGCGGCTTTTGGCGGCAATGTTATCTTCCGATTTTTTTACTTCCGCGCTACTCGTATTTGAACGTTTGGAAATTGTGGGGGTATTGTTCGACCGTGGCGTAGTAGCAGGACGGACAGGGGCAATAGCAGACGATGCAGCAGGCTGTGCGCCACCACGTACTTTAGAAGACTGAGCAACAGCCATCGTAACGAACAAAGAAAAGACCGAAGTCAATAAAAATAGATTACGCATAATAAGGTGTACTCGTTTGGTATTCATTAAACAGTGCAAATTAAACTATTTTTAGCAAAGCAAAGGTTCATAAAAGCATGATTTTAAAAGAAGTTTAACGGCTTAGCTTAATTTAATCGTATTTACACGCATATTTACGCCCTGAAATAATAAAATCATGCAGACTAAAATTTTAAATACGGCCGTCATTGTTGCGGCCCTGGGTTATTTTGTGGATATTTATGACCTGTTGCTCTTTGGTTTTGTGCGCCAAAAGAGTCTTTTATCGCTAGGCTATACTACCGATCAGGCATTTGATTTGGGGCTGTCCATCCAAAACTGGCAGATGTTTGGTATGCTGGTAGGCGGTATTCTGTGGGGCGTTTTAGGCGATAAAAAAGGACGTGTTTCTGTGCTTTATTTTTCTATTGCGCTGTATTCTGTGGCTAATATTCTCAATGGTTTTGTGACGGGTTATGCCGATTATGCCTTGTATCGGTTTATTGCGGGCATTGGTTTGGCAGGTGAATTGGGGGCGGGTATTACGTTGGTTGCGGAGGTATTACCGAAGGACAAACGGGGTTTAGGCACTACATTAGTCGCCGCAATTGGGCTTTCAGGTGCTATTTTGGCTTGGGTGATCGACAAATGTTTCCCTTGGAATATTTGCTATTTTATCGGTGGCGGATTAGGCATTGTACTGCTATTGTTAAGGATAAGTGTGGCCGAATCGGGTATTTTTAAACAAATGCACGCCAATAAAGGCTTGTCAAGAGGTAGTTTTGTCGCGTTGTTTACGAATAAAGATCGCTTTATCCGCTTTATTCGTTGTATTTTTATTGGCACTTCTACGTGGTTTGTAGTAGGTGTTCTGATGTTTTTTGCACCCGAATTTGGCAAAGCAAAAGGTTTAAACGGTATCCTAGCGGGCAATGCGATCGCGGCAGGTTATTGTGGCCTAATTGTGGGCGATATTATTTCAGGGCTTTTGAGTCAATACTTAAGGAGTAGGGTAAAAGTAATGGCTTTATTCTTGGCATTGGATGTGGTGGCTATATCCGCGTATTTGTCGTTGCCTTTTTCTGAGCCTTGGCAAATGTACCTTACCCATTTTTTTCTTGGTATTTCTGTTGGTTTTTGGGTTATTTTTGTCACAATTGGTGCGGAGCAATTTGGTACCAACTTACGCGCAACGGTGGCGACTACAGTGCCCAATTTTGCTCGGGGTATGCAAGTCCCTATTAATGAATCCTTTAAATACCTCAAAAGTACCGCAGTGACCGGTAGCGTAATTACCGCTTCATGGATTGTGGGTAGCGCATGCTTAGGTGTCGCTTTTTTGGCATTATATGGCATGAAAGAGACTTTTGACCAAGATTTGGATTTTTTAGAGGAGGATTGAGCAATTTATTGCACAAGAATCCCTTCCTCAATGGCTCTTTTGGCATCCAATTCACCTGCTTCTTTTGCGCCTCCAATCATTTGTACCGAAATACCTGCCGCTAGCAAGGGCTCTAATAACTCGCGCAACGGCTCTTGACCCGCACAAATCACCACCTGATCTACATCCAGTATTTGCGGCTCGCCATGAATCGTAACATGCAAGCCACTATCATCTATTTTATGATAAGCAACATCGTCGAGCATTTTTACACCGCGGCTTTTTAGTGCGATTCGGTGTGCCCATCCAGTGGTTTTGCCCAGTTTATTACCCATTTTTCCTTTAGTTCGTTGCAAAATCCAAACTTGGCGCGGTGTGTTTTCGTGTACGGGTTTCATTAACCCTCCCCTGTTTTGGTAGTTAATATCCACGCCCCATTCGGAGAGGTATGCTGCTACTTCGGTATGAGCTTCAGGAGCAGTCAGTTTAATTGCGGTATCAAAACCAATGCCGCCGGCACCAATAATCGCTACTTTTTTACCGATGGGTTTATGCCCCAAAATAGCATCAATATATGAAACTACTTTAGGATGATCGATGCCTTCCACCGTCAAATTGCGCGGCACTACGCCTGTTGCTAAAATGACTTCTTTGAACTGTGCGCCGATAAGATCCTGTGCGCTTACCCTTGTATTGAGGTGGAGATGTACGCCAGTTTCTGTAATGAGGTTCTTGTAATAGCGGAGTGTTTCGTAAAATTCTTCCTTACCTGGAATGCGTTTGGCAATATTGAATTGTCCACCAATTTCAGCAGCAGAATCATACAAGTAGACTTCATGGCCCCGAGCAGCCAACTCGGTTGCAGCAGATAATCCTGCTGGCCCTGCCCCTACTACCGCTATTTTCTTATGAGCGGCAGTACTTTTTTCGGCCAAAGGCAATATTGTTTCGCGGCAGGCACGGGGGTTGACCAAACAAGAAGGTTCTTTTCGTGCAAAAACGTGGTCCAAACAAGCCTGATTACAACCAATGCAAGTGTTGATTAAATGGCTTTTGCCTGTACGCGCCTTTTCAGGAAAATAGGGATCGGCGAGGAAAGGCCGCGCCATACTTACCATATTGGCCATGCCAGAAGCGATAATTTCTTCTGCTTTTTCGGGTGTATTGATCCGATTACTGGTAATGAGTGGAATATTCACCTCACCCATGAGGCGTTGCGTTACCCATGTATAGGCACCTCGTGGGACAAGCGTTGCAATGGTAGGTACCCGCGCTTCATGCCAACCAATACCTGTATTAATCATCGTAGCGCCAGCGGCCTCTATGGCTTTCGCCAAAGTAACTACTTCTTCCCAAGTACTGCCATTTTCAACCAAATCAAGCATAGAAACGCGAAAAATAACGATAAAATCGTGCCCAACCTTTGCGCGTACCGCTTTCATAATCTCGGTAGGAAAGCGGAGCCGGCCTGCCAAATCTCCTCCCCATTCGTCGGTACGGTGGTTGGTTCGAGGTGCCACAAATTGATTGATTAAGTATCCTTCGCTACCCATAATTTCAATGCCATCGTAACCAGCCTCGCGTGCGTACGCGGCACAAGCCGCAAAATCGCTGATGGTAGCACGGATCAATCGCCCCGACATTTTCCATGGTTTAAACGGAGAAATAGGTGCTTGAATAGCACTTGGTGCTACCAAAAATGGGTGCGCTGCATAACGGCCTGCATGCAAGATTTGCATACATATTTTGCTATCGTGTTCATGTACGGCGTTGGTGACTAGTTGGTGTCTGCGGGCTTCCGAGGAAGAGGTCATTTTAGCACTAAAAGGCATGAGCCACCCTTGTCGGTTGGGAGCGACACCACCAGTGACCATTAGCCCAACACCACCTTTTGCGCGCTCAGCGAAATAGGCTGCTAACCGATGGAGACCACCTTTTTCTTCTTCTAACCCAGTGTGCATGGAACCCATCAACATCCTGTTTTTGATGGTAGTAAAACCGAGATCGAGCGGGGAAAAGAGATGTTCGTACATTGAAAACGTAAATATTTAATGAAAATGCCTTTCTATGGGAAACATAGAAAGGCAAATGTAAAACCTTTTTCAGATTGTGCGTGCTTGAATAGCGCAATTAATTCCAACACCGTTCCTTAATACCCTGCCCTCATTTTCAAGTCCAATTGAAGCGGAATCGTTTGAGTGGTATTTGCGCGAAGCCAAATGACAATTTCAAAATTAATGGTTTCCTGACTGATAAAATCTTTAGAATCGGACAAGGATGGAATAAGCCCCATTCCGCTTCCGGGGTTATTGGGTACGGGATCGCGATAGGCAATTTCAATAAAATCGCTGGAATTGGAGCCTTGAATGACCCGTAAAGAGATACGATCAATCACATCCAAATCCTCATCACCAAAAATACCTTTAATTGTACTTTCAACCGTCAGTATCTTTTGGATTTCTTCGGGTTTGATATTTCCTGCATTCAAAATATCCAAATATTTAGAAGGCACGTCATTGATAAATAAATGAGGCACATCATAAATACCCACTCCGGCAGGTATTTCAAAGGTCTCGCGGTAAACAAGGTCAACGTATTTCTCAAACCCGTCGTCTTTTTTACAACTAAACAAGCAACAACTTATGAGAAAAAATAACAATAAGCGCATAATGAATAATAAATAGATGGTAATAACTCTATTAATGAGGCTATCAAGAACAATATGGTTGCCTTGTCACATAAAAGAAGCCGAGCAGTCAATCCAAGTGAGCAATTACAAAATATTGTCGGGGCGACTTTTTCTGTCTAATGTCGTCAGATTAAGCAAATCCCGACCCTGCCTGAAAGGGGTGAACGTAATGAAACGCTCACAATACGTTGACGCCCCCTTAATCCCCCGAATTTCATTCAGGGCTATTCAAGTTTAACCACTACGTGGTTGGTTTATTGCAAGCAGACGACATTAGACCGAAACCACGCCGATACTTAATTATGCTCATCCAATTCGACACTTATTTAGTATTTCCTTTATTTTTGCTCCAATAATATCCAGCAGCAGCAGCAGCAGCAGCAGCGCCACCTAACCACCATTTCAAGTTTCCCGAATCTGTTGGAGCGGGCGTTGGAGTAGGGGTTTCTTTCGATGGTTTTATGTTAGCAGTATCCTTTGGTGTCGTAGGT
>JAAFHO010000331.1 GCA_013297575.1 Chitinophagales bacterium | reverse complement strand
CAAATAGTCTTCCAATTCCTTTTGTTTAGGAAAAGTAATGGCATAAACGCGTGTCAATTGCTTGCGGTCTGTTTTGCCGAGCCAGTAAGCACCTGCCAAATTGGTAATTTTGACGGCTTTGATGGTTTCGGTGCTAGGAATATGGGGCCCTTTACAAAGATCCACAAAATCGCCCTGTTGGTAAAACGTAATGCTACCATCCTCGAGGCGGTCGAGTAGTTCGAGTTTGTACTCGTCGCCTTTTTCTGTGAAATACTTGATGGCATCGGCTTTGCTCACTTCTGTACGCGTATAAACGGATTTATTACGCGCCAATTCGAGCATTTTTTGCTCAATTTTAGGCAAATCGGCAGCCGTCAGGGGTTTTTCGCCGGAATCCACATCATAATAGAAACCGTTGTCGATAGCAGGACCGATACCGAATTTCATATCCGGATAAAGTGCTTGCAGTGCTTCGGCGAGCAAGTGCGCCGAGGAATGCCAATAGGTTTGTTTGCCCTCTTTGTCCTCCCATTTGAGGAAAGTAATGGTACTGTCCTCATTGATGGGGCGCAAAAGGTCGCGCGTTTCCCCGTTTACCTTGGCCACCAATACATTGCGCGCCAAGCCTTCGCTGATGGACTTAGCAACGTCCATCGCGGTTGTTCCTTTGGCATACTGACGAACGTTGCCATCTGGAAAAGTAATATTAATCATAAAAATGTAGTTTAGCCCACCCAAACGAAAGGCGGGAGCCTTTTTTCGGTTTTTCGTTGTGTTGTTCTTGGGTGTAATGCAGCAAGTGCTCCCCAAAAAAACGCAACTTCAAACGCGAAAATTAGCGTTTTGTGAAAAATGAAGCGCAAAGTTAGCACAATTACTGGAGTAAGGCGGCAATTTGAGGTTAAGTATTTACAAGAAGTACATTTTGTAATTGCCCTGCGACTAACTATCTTTGCACCATGTTTGCATATTTAAGAGGAGAAATAACATACCGCAGCCCTGCTTTTATGACCTTAGAAGTGAATGGGGTAGGCTACCATTTGATGATTCCGCTCAGCACTTATACGGCTTTGCAGGGGCAGGAAAAGGCGTTGGTTTATACCCATTTTCACGTACGCGAGGACGCGCATACGCTGTACGGTTTTGCTACACAGGCCGAGCGCAATTTATTTGTGCAATTGATCGGTGTATCGGGTGTAGGCCCGTCCACGGCTCAATTGATTTTATCGGCCATGACGGTGGATGAGGTGCGGTCGGCGGTGATTGGGGAGCAGGCGCATATTTTGCAACGCGCCAAAGGCATTGGCCCCAAGGCTGCCAAACAGATTATCCTCGATTTGAAGGACAAATTGACCAAAGAATCGCCAGACGGGCCAGTTATTCTACCCGGTATGGGAGGTGCTGATAATAACAGCGCACGCGAGGAGGCATTATCGGCCTTGATGGCGCTTGGTTTTAGTAGGATTCCGGTGCAAAAAGCATTGAATCAAGTAGCTAAGGAGCAACCTGCGGCGTTGAAAGTGGAAGAGATTATTAAATTTGCTTTGAAGTATTTGAGTAATTAGTGTTTTATTAATTACTCAAACCCGCATCCGCTCCACCTTTACTCGCCACATGATCAACAAACTGAGGACAAAGAATACGGCGAGTGCCATTACGCTGTACCGCATATTGCCTGTCAATTGCTCCACTATACCAAATACGAAGGTACCCATTACCGTAGAAACCTTGTCCATTACATCGTAGAAACTAAAATAAGAAGCAGTGTCGTTGGTATCTTCGGGCAAAAACTTGGCATAAGTACTCCGTGCTAAGGATTGGATACCACCCATTACCAGTCCAACAGCGCTGGCCAGGATATAAAACTGCGGCCCATTGGTAACCATTGAACCAACGATACAGATACCTGTCCAAATCACTAGCATCACCATGATGGATGTTTTGTTGCCTAAGCGTCCAGACACATATGCGAAAAGTTCTGCGCCACCAATAGCCACGATTTGTAAAATCAGAATTAAATAGATGAGATGAGCCGTATCAAAACCCAATTCTTTTTCGGCAAAAATAGCTGCAAGAAAAAGTACGGCCTGTACGCCTGCATTAAAGAAGAAAAAAGCACTCAAATACGATAATGTATTAGCATCGCGCTTTACAATGGCCCATACTTTGCGTAGTTCCGAATATCCTTTTTTCATTGCACCATCGGGCATATCGCCTTTGCTGTCATTGGGCAATCGGTGGAGTGGGATTTGGGAAAAACCAATCCACCAAAGCCCTACCATTACAAATGCAGCGGGAATGGCCTTGGCTTCTTCGGTAAAACCAAAAAAAGCAAATTTTTTGATGACGATAAGGTTGATGACCAGCAAAATTACACTACCAATAAATCCGTAAGTAAACCCTTTAGCCGATACCTTATCGTATTGGTCTTCGGTTGCTATTTGGGGCAAAAACGAATTGTAAAATACAATACCGCCAGCGAAGCCGATAGTGGCCAATATGAAACCAGTTACTCCCACCCACATCGTTTTCTCAGAGGTAAAGAACAGGAGTGAAATACAGGCTAACGAACCCAAAAGGGTGAAAAAACGTAGAAATTGCTTGCGTTTGCCGCCAATATCGGCGATGCCTGCCAACAATGGAGAGATAAAAGCAATAATTAAATAGGCCAAAGAAATACACCATGAATACAGTGTACTATTAGAAATACTCCCACCGCCTATAGCGATACGATCGGGGGTATTAGCCGCAAAATAACCAGGAAAAATGGCTACTGTAATGACCAGCGCATAAGCACTGTTGGCCCAGTCAAAAAAAGCCCAACCACTAATGGTATAAGGATTATTTTTGACGATAGGTTGGGTTGGTTCGTTCATCGTATCTGAATGTGTTGTACAAAGGAACGAAGATAGGGCGGTTTTCTAAATTTCCAATACAAACATTGGTATTGTTTAATTTTCTTTTAACATGAGGGGCAATTAGTAGCATATTTCGCTAACTCAATGACTCATATTATAAACCAAAAGCCATTTTTAGGGTATCTGGTAAAATTGGTTTGATCAAAAAATCGGTAACGCTGGGATATGATTTTGCGCGGTCGCGGTCGGCATCGGCAATAGAAGAACTGACGATAAAAATAAGGATTTTCTTTGTTATGCCACCTGCTATTTTACTAAATTCATCCATAAATTCCCAACCATCCATTTTAGGCATATTAATGTCCAAAAAAATAACATCGGGCAGTTCCACCTTGTCAATAATCATTTTTTGTATGGTATTCAGCGCCAAGTCTCCATCCAAAAATGGTAAAATATGATCGGTTATTTTTAAGTGGTTCAATGATTTAGTGGCAAAGAACTGATGAATATTATCATCGTCGATAATCCATACACTTTCAAATTTGCTCATATGATATGTATTTTAAAAGTAGTGCCAATATTGGGTTCGCTTTCTACTTCAAGAGTGCCGCCAATTGCTTCTACTTGGTTTTTACTGATAAATAAGCCCAATCCTTTGGCATCTTTATTGCCATGGAAGGTTTTGTACATCCCGAATATTTTATCTTTATTTTTTACTAAATCAATACCAAGCCCATTATCAGAAATACTTAAAATCATTTTGCCATCATGCTCCAACAAATATTTGAACTCAATAATAGGCAACCGATCGGGATGGCTATACTTTAGAGCATTAGATAGCAGATTCAGGAGTATACTTTCGAGGTATGCGGGGTTGTAGTTTACGGTTAGATCTTGCGGGATATAATTATGGATGGATGCTTTTTTAAGGTGAATTTGTTCGCTCAATACTTGTCTGGCGCGTTCCACATATTCGTAAAGCGGTAGTGGTTCAGTTACGAGGTTAATGTTTTTTTGGATAGAAACCACTTCATTGAGATCGTATAAAGTATCGTCTAATCGGCTAGTGACAGTACGCAGGTGCGCAAACATTTCTTCTTGTTCTTTTGGAGAAGATGCGTTTTCGAGAAAATCGAGGATAGTTTTGATATTACTCGTATGCGAGCGCAAGTTATGCGATACAATATAGGAAAAATTGAGCAATCTTTTATTTTGTTCCCTTACCAAATCTAAAGATATGGAGAGGTCTGTATCCATTTTTTTTCTTTCATTGTTGTCAATAAACCCTGTAAATAGCATTCGTTCGCCATTCAGGTTTATTAAACTGGTATAAACAAGCCCATAATTTATATGCCCATTCTTTGTTTTAAGTGCGAGTTCCATGCCTTCTACTTTGCCATTTTTGGCCATGCCCTCTAAGATCAGGCTGCGATCATTGGGATTAAGATAGAAGTTGCCCACTTGTTTTCCCAGCACTGTCTGTAGATCCAAACCGGCCATTTCGGCTGCTTTTTGATTGGCCATTATAATTTTCCCATCTTCAATTTGCGTGATGATGAGCGCAATAGGAGAAAAATTAAATACATCGCTCAAGAGTTGTTCATTGAGTACGAGGGCTTCTTCGGCATTCTTACGTTCCCTAATATCAACAATACCGGAAAACAATGTTTGTTTACCGTACATCATCACTGTTTCCGACGAAAGTAAGCAAGGCGTTATTTCACCCTGCATATTTTTTAATTTTATTTCAAGGTTTCGTACATGCCCTTTTTGGGACAATTGTCGAATAATACTGGCTCTTTCTGTTGGTTCACAATAAAAATCTAAGGTGGAGTGTGATTTAAATTCGGATAGCGGTGCGCCCATCAATTTTTCCAATGCCTCATTCACCATAATAATTGAACCATCCTCAACATTAGAAATAATCAATGGCACGGGTGCCAAATTAAAAATATCGCGCAGCAACTGTTCACTTTCCCGAAGGGCGGTTTCGGCTCGTTTCTGTTCTGTAATATTCCGAATTACACATACAATTTCGTCTTTGGTCGTATTGATCATTCGTGCCTCAAACCATTCTTCATCCGAAGGGCCAACAGGAAGCACATATTCAAAAGATACCACTTTACCTGTTTTTTTGATTTCTTCTGTTTTCCCATAGATAATTTTGACCAGTTCAGGGGGCATCACATCATTTACGCACATACCGACGAGTTGCTCTGGTGGCAACAGTAAATCTTTAGTGTTATTGGCGTGGCAGTATGTAAACTCGTAGGCTCGATTAAAACGCAGTACAATATCAGGAAACGTGGAAATAATGGACTCTAAATCGCGTTGAGCCAAGGCGGCGGATTCTTCGGCGAGTTTTCGTTCCGTAATATCCTGAATTACCCCATTTAATTTGATCGATTTCTTATCGTGGCTGTCGTTCAATTCACCAAATACAGAAATCCATCGTTGTTCGCCATCCAGTGGTCTTACCGTAATAAAGTCTTCGGTAAACCGCCCACCGGTCTGCATTATTTCCTGCAAACGATTCCAAATTTTTAATTGAAATTCAGGCAAAATATGCCCCAAACAATGTTCTACGGTTTTAGGAAGATCGGGGTCTAGTCCTAAAATATCGTCAAAACTAGGCGATGAAACAATCGAATTGGTGTGCATATCGAGGACAAAATAGCCGATTTTGGCTACTTTTTGGGTTTGTTCCAATACCTGCCGACTATAAACAACCTCCTTGTTAATCGCCCTTTGTTCTGTAATATCTGTAAAATACCAAACATAATGGGTAATTCTGCCATAATCGTTTTGTGTAGGAGCAACCCGTAATAAGCACCAAAAAGGTTTTCCACTTTTTTTGTGAAATCGAAGTGTTGTTTCATGTGACAGGCCTTCTTTCATTTTTTGATATACTTGCCCTATTGATACTACATCCGTTTCTGTACCGCACAACAAGCTAATATCCTTCCCTTTAATTTCGTTTTCAGTATAGCCGCATATTTTTGTAAACTCAGCATTGACACAAAATATGGGTGCTGAATTGGTTTTAAATTCAGTTAAAAGAATCCCCTCCTTGGCACTTTCAAAAATATGGCGTTTTACACGGTAGTTGTCCGTGGCTTTAATTTTTTCCGTAGCATTATAGAAAATAACGATAACGTGTCTTAGGTTGCCTTCCTCATTGAAGTCGGGAAAAGCATTCACTTCTACCCAAATCGTATCTCGCTGATCGGGGTGGACAATACCTAGTATTTGTTTTTTAAAGGAAAAAAGCGTATGTATTACCCGATAAACAGGGTGGTCTTCTTTTCTTGTAGCAACACCATTTTCCCCGATGAATGACCAAGGAATGTTGGATTCAAAACAACCTTCTAATGCTTGTTTGGAAATACCAAACAAAAAAGAAGCCTCATCATTGGCGAAATGGATGCACGCATCGGGGGTATAAATAAGTGCACCAGCCTGTAAGTTTTCTAATAGTAATCGATACTGCTCTGAAATTGGTTCTGCCATAATAATAAAATACCAATCAACAATACTCGTTATCTACAAGTTTTGTTCCAAAAAATGACTACAATGTATCGGTTCGTTTGTGACAGGTGCAAATGTACATTAGAATACTTTTATATCGTATTGTATTTAGACTAAAAGATAGAGAACGAGTAAAAAAAACAAAGTAACCATTGTAGTTTAACCTACAACAGTTACCTTGTTTGAAAATTAAATGATATACAAAGGCGTATATTTGTAGAAAGA
>JAAFHO010000332.1 GCA_013297575.1 Chitinophagales bacterium | reverse complement strand
TTGCAAGAAACCAACTGTTGTTTGTATCAACGGTCTTTCTGTAAACTTGATGAACATTTCTGGTGGTATGATCCAGTTGTGGGCTAGTGACTTCTTGCAATACACAGAAGATAACTGCACACCATCTACGAAGATCAAAGTTGGTATCCGTCGTAAAGGCGCTGCTGATGGCCAAGGTGCAACAACAGGTTTCCCTAAAAACGCAGACGGTACACCACAAACAGGTGTAGCATTCACATGCGCTGATTTGGGTACTCAGTTGGTTGAATTGTGGGGTCTTGATCTTGCAGGTAACGCAGACTACTGCGAAACTTATGTATTGATCCAAGATAACGCAGGTGTTTGCCCGAACGGCAGTGCAACAGTTGCAGGTGCTTTGAAAAACGAAGCAGCTCAAGGTGTTGAAGACGCTAATATCGAGTTGAACGGTTCTAGCAACGGTACTCCAGTATTGAAAGAAGTATTTACCAATGTTACTGGTTCTTACGCATTCTCTAATGCATTACCAATCGCTGCTAACGCAACAGTAACACCAACATTGGAATTAGATCCATTGAACGGTGTAAACACATGGGACTTGATCTTGATCAGCCGCCATATCCTTGGTTTAGAGCCATTGAACACACCATACAAATTGATCTCTGCTGACGCGAACAAATCTGGTACAGTAACCACATTTGACATCGTTGAATTGCGTAAGTTGATCCTTGGTACTTATCCTAAACTTCCATCTAACTCTAGCTGGCGCTTTATCGACAAGTCACAAGTGTTCACTAACCCAGCAAATCCATTTGCTAACGTGATCAAGGAAAACTTGTCAATTGCAAATATCCAAACTAACATCAATTCTGGCGACTTCGTTGCTGCTAAGATTGGTGACGTTGACGGAACTGCAACACCAAACAACTTGGTATCTTCTGACGATCGTACTGCTGGTACATTGTTGTTTGATGTTCAAGATCGTGCAGTGAAAGCAGGCGAAACATTTACAGTTAACTTCAAAGCGGCTGATAAAGCGGCTGGCTACCAGTTCACAATGAACTTGAATGGTCTTGAAGTTGCAGACATCCTCCCAGGTGAGAAAATGTCTCTTGATAACTTCGGTGTATTTGCTGATGCAATCACAACATCTGCTGACGGTTCTAACGGCGAATTCGCAGTTACATTCCGTGCTACTGCAAATGGTCAATTGAGCCAAATGATCGGCGTATCTAGCCGTATCACTAAGGCAGTTGCATTCGATGCTACTTCTAAATTGGCAGTTGCTTTCCGTTTCAACAACGGTGCAACTAGCACAATTGCAGGTTTAGGTTTCGAATTATACCAAAACTCACCAAACCCATTCATTAACAAGACATTCGTAGGTTTCCACCTCCCAGAGGCTACATCTGCTACATTGTCAGTTTATGATGAGACAGGTCGTGTGCTTTACACAACTACTGGTGATTTCGGTAAAGGTTACAATGCAATCGCATTGGATCGCACTTCTTTGAACGCTAATGGCGTACTCTACTACAAATTAGAGACTGCTAATAACAGCGCTACTAAGAAGATGATTCAAACAGCGAAGTAATTTATATAGGATCTGAGTATTTGGATATTCGATGTTCAAAACAGCAATGTTTCGATTGTTAAATATTCAAATACTCTATCCGTTATAAAAATAAAATGGTGTTCGAGCCCACCATGGTGTCACTAAAAATCGATTTTAAACATACTTTAAAATCGGTTTTTGGGATGGCCTCTCTCCGGGAGTCGGAGGGGGGCTTTTTTATTTTTTGATCTTGCCACCTAATCCTCTATGTAATAGAATCAACCGAAAAAGTTAAATCAATCTAAAAAGTCGAATAAGTAAGACTATCTTTGCCCCAATAAACTACATAGATAATGTATTCCAAATTAAGTGCCTTTATATTATACACACTATGGGGCTGGAAACGGACGGGCAAGTACCCCCATGACGTAAAAAAATTAGTCTTAATTGTTGCACCGCATACCTCCAATTGGGATTTTCCAATTGGTGTGCTGGTACGGAGTGCTGAAAACATTAACGCTTACTTTGTAGGCAAACATACCCTTTTCTTTTGGCCTATTGGTTATTTTATGCGCACTTTTATGCGTGGTATCCCGGTGGACAGGCGCACAAAAGGTAATTTTGTAGATGCTACTGCGGAACTTTTTGAGCATCGCGACTATTTACATATTGTAATGGCTCCAGAAGGCACGCGTTCTTTAGTTACAAAATTCAAAACAGGATTTTACTATACAGCGAAAGCGGCTCATGTCCCAATTGCTTTATGTAAGTTCGATTGGGCGAATAAGGAAGTTTATTTTGATCCACAACTTTTTTATCCTACCGATGATGAAGAGGCAGATATGGCTTTTCTTTGGAATTATTATCGAAACGTAAAAGGTTATAATCCAGAATTGGGGGTTCATTAGCCTCTGTTCATTGTATATTCCTAATAAAAAATAATTTTAATGTCAGTTAAAGCATTTGCCCCAGCCTCGATAGGCAATATAGGCGTTGGATTTGATATTATGGGCTTGGCGCTTGAGCAGCCTGGTGACGAGGTTGTAGTGCATCAAAGTACTCAACCAGGTATCCGAATTACTAAAATGACTGGTGATCAAGGGAAATTACCCTATGAAACGGAAAAAAATACGGCGGGTATGGCGGTTTTGCGCCTAACAGAATACCTCGGTGCTACAAATATTGGAATTGATATTGAGGTACATAAAAAACTACCGCTGGGTAGTGGAATGGGCAGCAGTGCCGCTAGTGCTGTTGCCGCTGTTTTAGCGGTAAATGAACTCCTTAAAGCCGGTTTGAATAAAAAACAATTATTGCCTTTTGCTTGCGCTGGGGAAGCGGTGGCTTCGGGGAGTTTGCATGCTGATAACGTGGCTCCGTCTTTATTGGGTGGTATTATTCTGATAAGAGATAACCATACTTATGATATTCACCGATTGCACACACCCAGTGGACTATATGTGGCGATGGTACACCCTAATATCCGTATCCTTACCTCCGAAGCGAGAGCAATATTAAAAGATGCTGTTCCAATGCCACAATTTGTCCAACAAACGGCCAATGTCGCATCCTTTGTGGTTGGTTTACAAAATAATGATTTTGCGCTCATCGGTCGATGCTTGCGTGATGTTGTGATTGAACCACAACGGGCACAATTGATTCCGGGCTTTTACGATGTACAGGCGGCGGCTATGTCAGCTGGGGCATTGGGCTGTAGTATTTCAGGAGCAGGCCCTGCTATTTTTGCTTTATGTGAAGGGAGTAAAACGGCGGAAATGGTTGCCACTGAAATGCAAAAAGTGTTTATTGCACAAAAAATTGAAAGTAATATTTACCTCTCTCCCGTAAACGAAACAGGTGCGGTTATCTGTTAAAAAAGATCATATCTTGAATTTTACAAAAATCCCCCCACGACTTGTTTATACACTCCTTTCATTACTCGCCTTGGTAATGGCATGGGTTGGGTCGCGCAATCGACCAGATCCGGTATGGCAAAAAGCAAATGAAATTATGATGCAGCCTCGATTAATGATTGAGGATGTAGTGGATTCTTTGGGGCTATTATATGCAGAAGTGCATCATAAACCTATTAGAATAGGCTCAATTGACTCTACGGGGTATAAATTATTAGAAAAACCACGGCTTCGAACCTTGGCCTGGCCTCGATTTAGGGATTTTTGCCGAATGGCCATAAAAAATAATAATGTCATTCTTTCTGGTGTGACTGGTACCGGTACAACTAAATTGGCTGAAAAAACAGCGGCTTTTATTGCGACTGACCCAGAACAGAATATACTCAATGTGCATTGCGCACCAGAATTTGATTTGGAACTCCATAAAAAATACATTGGCTGGGAGGATGGATCAGGACAATTCCAACAAGGACTTTTTTTAATATTTTTGGAAAAGTGTAGGGAAAACCCTAAACAGCGTTTTGTTTGTGTTATAGATAATTTCGACAAAATAAATCCAGAAACATTTTTTGGTCCAGAACTTTGGGAAAAACTAGGCTCTCCGAAAGAAAAAACGATTATTGGCGGTAAAGAGGTCTCTATTCCCAATAATTTTTTTATGTTTTCTGTGACCCACCGAGGCCCTGGTTCTCGCGTCGAATTTAATGAAGAACATATTAAAAGACTGGGAAATCCCTATATTGTCCAACCTGATCCAACCGAATTGCTGGATTATTTCAAAAAAGGCGCAGTTGAAATTATAAACGATCCCAAAAAAGATTCTGCTAAAATCAAAGAAGATTTACCCGCCTTATTGAGTAATATCAATAAACGCAGGGTGTTGTATTATTTTTTGAAATCAAATGAAATGATGAATAAGCAGTATGGTGAAGGCTTTGAATTAGGACAGGGAAGTAATATTAGAAAATTTTACAAAGAAAAAGATTTAGATAAACTAAAAGAAACCTATATCAATCATATTAATGCAATTAGAGGTGTTAAGTCCTTGACAATGAATGATTTCGAATCGTTGGATTATACGGTGGTCAATAACGGAATTGAGCCTCATACGAATTTCTTTGAACGTCAACTCAAAATGTTGGCTGATACAGGATACTTAGTAGAGATAACAATGGTGGCTACTACGGCACTACTAACCACCTTGATTGGTTACTGGATTTTTAGGCGCAGGGAGAAAATGATCCGCAAATTTGGTAAGGAAGCACAACAAATTTACGATGATTTTGAAGATGAAAAAATAAGCGCCGAAGAAGCAGCCCGCCTATTGGAAAAAATAAAAAGTGAAGTGAATGATCTGGTGTTAAAACGAAGCCTTAATTATACGGAAGGACTTTATTTTATGGGTTTTGTGGATGATAAGGTACGCCGGATTGATTTCTCGCGTAATGTATCCGAAAATTTCCTTGAATTGTTTAATGCGTTTATGGAAGATGATGTGCTCACCGAGAACGAATATCAAAAACTTTGTCAATTCTTAGAGTCCATGCGTAACAAAATTCCGCTAGAAACCTACCATACTTTTATTGAAAAAGTAGAATGGGCATACCGCAATAAATCGGCTCATTAATACCATACAAGTTTGAGTAGTTGCACTTTTGAAAAATATATTACCTTTGATTATCTTTAATTTAAGTATTTACTAGATTTGCCATGTTCAGAATTGCATTTTTATTGCCTATATTCGCATTACTCAGTTTTACGCTATATAATATAGCAACTAATGGTGATCCAGATGAAGAAAAGCGGAAACCAGAAAATGCACTTAAATATTTAAAAACTGCCGATGGTTTGCAGACGCAATTATTTGCTTCTGAGCCAGTTATGTCAAATCCAACCGATATAGATATTGATGACAGAGGTCGTATTTGGGTGTGCGAAGCCTATAATTACCGACCCGATATTAATGGTAATCCTATAAAAAAAGAGGGAGATCGTATCCTTATTTTGGAAGATACAGATCACGATGGGAAAGCAGATAAAAATACAGTATTCTACCAAGGTCCCGAACTAGAGTCTCCGCTTGGGATATGGGTAATGGGGAATAAAGCGATTGTTTCGCAAAGCCCCTATTTGTGGCTATTTACAGATGAAAATGGCGACGATAAAGCGGATAAAAAAGAAATTATCCTTCAAGGAATTGGTGGCAAACAACACGATCACGGCTTACATGCCGTTGTTTTTGGCCCGGATGGCAAGTTTTATTTTAATTTTGGCAATGAAGGCAAAACACTGCTCGATAAAAATGGCGATGCGATTAAAGATTCGGATGGCGACCCAATTGACTTGAAAAAATATAAAATGGGCATGGTATTCCGCTGCGATGCTGATTTTTCAAATTTTGAAGTGCTTGGGAATAACTTTAGGAATAATTACGAGGTAGCCGTGGACAGTTACGGCACACTATGGCAAAGCGATAATGATGATGATGGCAATAAAGGCGTTCGTATCAATTATGTGATGGAATATGGTAATTATGGCTATACCAACGAAATGACAGGTGCGGGTTGGCAGGTAAACCGTACTAATTTAGAACCCGATATCCCATCTCGGCATTGGCATCAAAATGATCCAGGTTCTATTCCAAATCTACTACAAACTGGCGCGGGTTCGCCTTGCGGTATGTGTATATATGAAGGCGATCTTTTGCCTTGGCAGTATCGTAACCAAATCATCCACGCTGATGCAGGACCAAATGTAGTGCGCGCTTATCCAGTAACCAATGAAAGCGCTGGGTATAAGGCCAAAATACTCAATATTTTGGAAGGAGTGGACGATCAATGGTTTCGTCCTTCTGATGTGTGTACTGCTCCTGATGGATCAATATTTGTAAGCGATTGGTACGATCCAGGCGTAGGTGGGCACAATGCAGGCGATCAAAACCGCGGTCGTGTATTCCGTATTGCACCGCCTGCGGCCAATAAATATGTTGTGCCAACATTTGATTATACGACTATCGAAGGTGCTGTGGAAGCCCTACAAAATCCTAATATGTCGGTACGATGGAAAGCATACAATGCACTATTGGTATTTGGCAGTGATGCGGAAGAGGCATTGGCTACGTTGTTTGATACTTCAAAAAAAGGGCA
>JAAFHO010000330.1 GCA_013297575.1 Chitinophagales bacterium | reverse complement strand
CGGCTGACGAAAAATGCGGTGCTTTTGCTTCCTCGCTCCGGCGGCGCCAAAAAAAACTCGCCGTACGATTGAGCGGAGGCTACGCCTCGTAAATTCCGTTTGGCTCAAACACTTTTTGGCTTCATCCGCCTCCACTCAAGCAAAACCTGCATTTTTCTAAGGCCGGTCTTGCCACACTCTAAGATCTGTAATTAAATTGAATTTTTGATATACATAATCAAAAAACAAGTACTCCTGATCAGGAAGCGTAAAACTTACCGCACAATCACCACTTGTTCTCCTTTTATTAAAGGTAAGCGTTTCAGTTTGAGGTACAATTGTGCCGTGGCTAATACGTCTTTTTCGCAATAGGAAGCGATCCGTTCCAAATCGCGGTCTTCCCAATAAACGCGAGCCACATCGGAACCGGAAATATCATCTTTGGGAGACGGAATACCAAAAATAGCGGTCAACAAGCGCAAAGACGTGTAGTTTTTGTTGTCGCCAAATTTCCAAAGTTCCAAGGTGTCCAGCAAATGTTTGGTTTCCCAAGGTTTTTTGCCAGCAATATCGACCATACGGGGCAATGGCATTTGATTGAGGAGCAACCGTCTGCATATATAAGGTATATCAAACTCCTTGATATTATGGCCACAGATCGCAAAACGATCGGGATTGTTGAAATGTTTGTTGAGTACTTCGCTAAAATCTTCGAGTAAACTGGCCTCTACATGGTTATAAAAAGATTTAAGGCGCATAATTGGCTCAGAGGATTCTGGCTGGCGGGTCATATAGCCCACCGAAATACAAATGATCTTACCAAATTCAGCATAGATGCCCGCACGGGTTTCGTACAACTCACCCATCGTATCGTATTCAATTTCCTCCTCGGCACCAAGGCGGAGCAGTTGTCGGCATTTAAGCCCCCACAGTTCTTGCAGTTCTTCGTCTAATTCATCAAAGGTGGCAACCGCCGGAACGGTTTCTATATCAAGAAATAAAACACTATATTGGTCGTAATGATCGAATAATGACATGGTTCAAAAATTTTATTGGGGCAAAAGTAGGGCGATAAGTTTGGTTTACGTAAAAAATTTTCATTTTTATTTGTAATTCATTAACATTGTAAATCAAGCACTTACGAATGCAAATGAAATTTTTTTACATTTCACGTACAATAAAATATAATAGTAGGGGGTTTATTCGCTACTTTTTCAACGGCATACGTCAGAAAGCCATTCATCACACAACCAACACTCCGCCTGTTCTGAAAAAGGTTTCGCCTATGCAATAAACATAGACATTTCATTTAAAAAGTTAAACCTTTTTTTCACACACTTAGTATGAGCACAACAAATTTTAATCAACCGACTACGCCCGCACCTTATGGCAGCGGCAACAACAACAACGACGGTCAAAAACGTCTGTTAACGATTGCAGGTATCGCTATCGCATTGCTTTTGGGTACTACTATTTGGCTCGCTGTAGGCAAATACAAAACTGGCCAAGAGTTGGAAAGCCTCGAAATGAATTTTGAGCAACAAAAAACGGCACTTGCCGATGTAGAAAGCAAGTACAATACCGCAGTAGCTGAATTGGAGCAACAAAAAGGTATCAACGCTGAATTAGATGCTAAAATCAACGAACAAGTGAATCAGTTGACGGCTCAAAAAGGCCAAATTGACCAGTTGATCCGCGACAAAAAAGACTACCGTTCTTCGTTGAGCAATATGCAAGCAAAACAAAAAGAATACCTTGCTGAAATTGACAACCTTAAAGCACAGGTGGGTATCCTTACCGAAAACAACTCTAAGTTAACGACGGAAAAGGAGCAATTATCCACTAATTTGGCGCAAACACAAGGCGAATTGCAGGCTACAACACAAGCAAAAGCGGAGTTGATTTCTGCTAAAACGCAATTGGAAAGCGAAAAAACAGTGTTAAGCAAAAAAGTAGATCGCGGATCTGCGATTGATATTACTAAATTTGATATCAAAACGCTCGCTGTCAGTTCTAGCGGTAAAGAAAAAGCAAACACTAAAGCGAAAAAAGTAGATAAAGTAAATATTTGCTTTACTACGGAGGCTAATGAAGTAACCGAAGCAGGTGAAGAAACATTCCATGTGATCGTGGTTGATCCAAAAGGTACGCCACTACTCAATGATGCGCTTGGTTCCGGTGTTGCTGCTGATAAAAAAGCATCTTCTGATTTCCGTTTTACTACTACAGCAACGACTAATTACCAAAATAACGAAGCCAATGTTTGCGCTTCTTGGTTGCCTGGCGAAAAATGGATCGCTGGCCAATACCAAGTAAAGGTGTATAACAAAGGTTACCTTGTTGGTCAATCTACATTCAACTTGAAGAAAGGCATTTTCTAATCTGATTTTCAATAGGTTATTATTGCAAGGGCCGCCTCGTTTGTTCGAGGTGGCCCTTGTTTTTTTATATGGGGTTAATCGCGTTGCGACGTTGCGGTAGAGACGTTGCAGTGCAACGTCTCTACGTGCGGCGTTGTCCCAATATTGCGATTTATCGGTGTTTTTTATCCGTTTTTGATTTTTTCCGTTTTTTATCCGTTGTGATTTTTTCGTTTTTTTGCCCGTTGTGATTTTAGACGTTGCAGTGCAACGTCTCTACGTTGTGGACAATAACCAAAATACCAATGCGGCCAAAACGGGTGCGATCGTCGAAATTAGCATCACCCCAAAATAAAACCGTGGCACCTTTGACCGCTCAATAAATTCCGAAATTCGTGCAATTACCAGCACCGCAAATACGATAGGTGTCAAAATGAACGTTAATAGTGTGGCCAAATTCTCACTGGCTAACCATAACCCCATCCAAACCAATATTTCAATCAGAAATATTTCTAACAAAGATAATTTAGGTATATTCATTTCCGTACTAAATAGTAAGATGCGTAAAAAATTGGTTATCAACCACTTGTTTGTACTTTTTGTAGTACTCTCCCTCCCCTACCCTTCTCTTATGGCACAACCGGATACCAAACCGGAAGGCCCTGCCAATACTGAAGAAGAATACCAAAAGCGGTACAACGAAAACATCACCAAAGATAGATTGCATGGGGTTTATATCCCCAAAAATTTGGACGATGCCTTTGTACAATTAGACAAAAACATTTCGGCAGAATCGCGCGAAAAAATAAAAACCATTCCAGAAGATACGGTTTGCATGCTTTTGCACGACCGCCTTGGCCGTTGGATGCTCAATAATTGGTGTTTTTATGAAGGTTCGCGGTTTTCGCATTATTTGCGTAGTGCAGGCGTTACCTATCCGGATGATATGGCCGATTTTATGCTCATTGCCTATCACCGCCACTTACATGGCAAACCCGTTGAGTTGCGCGAATTGGCCAAATCGTACCGAGAAACGCGTAAAAAAGCGTTTATTGAAGAAAAAAAAGAGGGTAAAGTGATTAAAGAAGAAGTGAAGAAAAAAAACAAGGATTGATCGTTTAAAAGGATCAGCGTTTTAACCATCCATCGAAAAAAATTATTTAATATGCGACATATTATTACCGCCTTTTTATTACCCCTTATTATCCTTTCTTTTAACCATGTACAGGCACAAGATACCAAATTTGCTACTAATTCCGGCGAATTTATGGATCAACTGGATGCCTTTATGAATGCATCTAAGCGGCCCGATATGGCCGAAGCGTACTCTGTTTTTAAAAAAGCACATAAAACCGCGCTGATTCCAGAAACAGATATGCAGCGAATTATTGCCTTGTGTAACCGTATGCGCGAGTTGAAACTGGGCGCATTTCCTTATTTTAAAGACTATATCAATGCTGCTTCTGGCGCAAAAATGAATTTGGATACGACTGTATTTGGGCGTTGGCAGACTGTTGCCGAAAAAACATTTAAGGCTACGGTAGGTGGTAAAGTAAAATCTGCGGGCCAGTTTTTGGAATTTTCAGCCGATCTATTGGGCAATAGTGCCATCAAAACAGGCGAACAAGGGGCAGTAACCTGGGTCGTTCGAGGCGGAAAATGGGATTTTGGATTTATTGATTCTAGTGGACAGGCAACGTTGATTTGCAAAAACATCAACTTAACGGGTATTCGTAAAACCGATTCAACGACAATTTACAATACTTCGGGTATTTTTTATCCATTTACTGGCCGATTTAAAGGTCGTGGCGGAAAAATCACTTGGCAACAGGCTCGTTTGGATTCCACTGTTTATGCAGCCTTGAATAGTTATGATGTAGAGGTCGTTAAACCCCTTTTTAAATGCGACACGGTGACGCTTTATTATCCGTTGTATTTCTCTCGGCCAATTTTGGGCAGTCTGCAAAACAATATTGAAATCACTAACCGCGATAGTTCTTCTTCTTATCCGCGCTTTGAATCCTTTGAACGCACTTTGAAGATCAATAAATTGGGTGAAGGTGTAGAATATACTGGCGGTTTTAGGCTTTGGGGCAATTCCATCTATGGCCAAGGCGCGCCCGGACAACCTGCACAATTGATCGTTTATAATAAAAAAAGAGAACAGATTTTTGATGGCAAAGCCGATATTTTTGTCATTCGCAGAGAAACCAGTATCGTCTCAGAAGGTGTAGATGCACGCATGAAAATGGGCGATGGTTCCGAAATTTCACACCCCGGTGCGGTGATGCGCTTGGACTTAAAAAAACAGTACTTGTCCTTGGAAAGGGGACTAAAAGGTTCGCAAAAAAACCCTTTTTATTCCACTTTTTACAATATGAACCTCGATGCCGAGCGTATTGCGTACTACTACAATGCCGATTCGGTGGAGATTGGGGCGCAAATAGTAGGTCGAAAAGGCGTTCCTCAAACCGTTGCATTTGAAAGTAGCAAACTGTATGAACCAGCAACAATGATCCGTATCCAAAATATTGCGGAGAAAAACCCAATTTCGTCGTTGTATATTTTGGCCACTCGTCTTGGTAAGGATAGCAATGATCTATATGTAGTGACGGATAATGAATACGCTCAAGAAATTAATCCCAAATGGAACAATGCCAATATCCAAACGCTTTTGGCGCAAATGGTGGCAGAGGGATTTATCAATTACTTTTTTGACCAACACAAAATTGTGCTGCGCGATAAATTGATCCACTATGCTTTGGCAAGTGCCGGAAAAACCGACTACGATGCTATTAAAATAAAATCTACAACCAACGAATCGAACGCCAGTCTTAACCTAAAAACGAAGGAAACGAGTATCAAAGCCGTAAAAAACCTGGAATTGAGCAACCGGCAACACGTGGCTGTTATACCTAAAGACAACGAATTAACGTTGCTAAAAAACCGCGACATGAAACTTTCAGGTCGCCTTTTTGCGGGTTATGCCCTCTTTGAAGGGAGGGATATGGATTTTAATTATGACAAATTTGACATTACTTTTGACTCGGTAAAAAACCTCGATTTTTATTTGCCTGTTGGCGAAAAAGACCCCAATCTAGGCCTCAAAAAAGCAGGTGCCATGAACTCTACTATTGAGTACGTTTCTGGGGTATTGCTCGTAGATGCGCCCAATAACAAATCGGGTAAAGAGGATTTGGATATGTTCCCATCTATGCAGTCGAAAAAGAATTCTTATGTGTATTACCAGCGTCCGGAGACCCAAAACAACGCTTACCGCCGCGATTCGTTCTTTTTCAAATTGGATCCTTTTTCGTTCAATGCCTTGGATAATTATGAAGCCGAAGATTTGAAATTTAAGGGCGAAATGCGTCCGGCAACTATTTTCCCGCCATTTAAAGAGACTATTATTGTGCGTCCGGAGGATAAATCATTTGGTTTTATCCATCGAACGCCACAAACAGGTTATACCACTTACGAGAAAAAAGGTAGTTTTACGGGTACTGTCGATCTGAGTAATAAAGGATTTTTGGGCAAGGGTACGGTGCAATACCTTACTGCGGATATCGAATCGGAGGATTTGATTTTTAAACCCAAACAAATGACGGGTACTGCCCGCAAATTCTTTATGGAAGAAGACCGCAACGGCGCAGTAAAAGTACCACAGGCCAGCGGCCAAGACGTAAAAGTAAACTGGTTGCCGTTTAAAGATTCCATGTATGTAGAAAGTAAAGCCAAGGACTTTAGCCTATTCAAAGAAGATGGGTACGCCCACAAAGGGGTATTGATCCTTACGCCTTCGGGTTTGAAAGGCCGCGGTGTATTTGAATGGACACAAGGCCGTTTATCTTCACGGATCATTTCTTATGGCCCGTTTCAGGCTTCGTCGGATACTGCTGATCTTCAAATTAAGGCTTTGAGCGGTTCGGGTATTGCTTTTGACTCTAAAAATGTGGACGGCGAATTGGATTTTGACAAACAAGCGGGTCATTTTAAGGCCAATACAGCCAACGCCAATACGACATTGCCTTTGGACCAATATATCACCTCGATGAACGAATTTGACTGGGACATGAAGGAGCAAACCATTCAGTTCAAATCGGATCTCAACAAGCCGGGTGTGTTTATCTCCATTGATCCCAACCGCGACAGTCTGAAATTTTCGGGTAAAACGGCGTTGTACGATATGAAAACCAACCTGCTCAAGATCGGTGGTGTTGATATTATTAAATCGGCAGATGCTTATATTTATCCTGAAACA
>JAAFHO010000033.1 GCA_013297575.1 Chitinophagales bacterium | reverse complement strand
AGCCGAGGTGAATATGGTAGGGCAAGTGCAAGAAATAGCGCGTTCGTTGCAAGCTACCCGGAAAATTTCGGGCGAATTGAACGAAATTAGCGAGCGTTTAGAGGGTATTTTGGCCGAAATGCAGGAGCTCGCCAAGGATTGTGAGCGTATTGCAGAACGGACTGAATTTGATCCGCAGCGTATTGCAGAAGTAGAGGATCGGCTCAATGTTTTGTACAAACTCCAAAAAAAGCACAATGTGGGTGATACCGCGGCATTATTGCAATTGCAGGATGAATTGGAGCAACAAACAGGTGGTTTTACTGATCTCGGTGCTGCGATAGCGGCCTTGGAAAAACAAATTGCCCAACAAGAAACCCAATTACGCAAAGCCGCCGCCGAAATGGGAAAACGCCGCCGTGGTGTTGTGGCGGGTTTTGAAAGCAAAGTGCAATCGATGCTCGCTATGTTGTCTATGCCGCATGCGCGCCTGAAAGTAGCCGTTGAAAGTACCGAAAATCTTACGCCTACTGGCACCGATGATGTCCAATTTTTGTTTGCTACCAACGTGGGTAGTAAGTTTTTGCCGATAAAAGATGTGGCTTCGGGCGGTGAATTATCCCGCCTCAACCTGTGTACCAAAAGCATTGTGGCAGATGCTATTCCATTGCCAACACTTATTTTTGACGAGATTGATGCAGGGGTAAGTGGCGATGTTTCGATGAAAATGGGCTTGATTCTCAAAGAATTAGCGGGAAGGCACCAAGTGATTTGTATCACCCATACGCCCCAAGTAGCGGCCCGCGCCGATGCACATTATTTTGTGTATAAAAAAATACAGGGCGACCGTACACTCACCAATGTTCGACTGCTCAATGAGGACGAACGGGTGCGCTCTATTGCTGTGATGATGAGTGGTAATCCGCCGAGCGATGCTGCGCTGGTGACGGCTAAGGAGTTGATTGGGTAGTGTGTAGAGGCTCATAATTATTTTTTGTAAAACAGGGGGTAATATCGATGAAGGACACACTTTATTCATAGTATCATGATTTGGTCTAAGAAGTACACAGACGATACGATAAAGGATATTTTTCAAAATAACCCCGCTGAACAGCAAAGGGTACTAGAATATATATGCAAAAACGAAACCTTAAAAAACAAAGTGCGTAATGTTGCCTTGTATAAGCAGGGTAACCAAATGGATGCCGATGATCTTTGGCAAGATACCTGTCTTATGACTTATAAAAAACTCCAACAAGGAGATTTTAGGGGTACTCATTCGGATAAACATGAATCGCTAGAATTTTTTATCGTGGGTATTGCGAAGTATTTATGGTTAAATCAAAGAAGGAAAAAAAAACCTGATTTTAGTACAGAACAGCTGATTTATGAAACATCAGATATTGACCTTGAAAAATGGTTATTGCGCAAGGAAGGACGTTCTTTATTGAACCAATTGATTGATAATATGTCGGAAAAGTGTAGAAAGCTTTTGCATTTGTACAATTTGAACTTCTCGATGCGCGAAATACAAAATGAACTTCATCTGCCGACTGAAAAAAGGGCAAATAAGGACACTGACATTTGCAGAAAAAAACTGCGATTATACCTCTTAGATCATCCAGAATTATTAAATGCATTAGATCCTTACATTGAATAAATATGAACCAATATGACGCAAATACCGTAGAAAAATACCTGCGCAATGAGATGACTGAAATCGAGCGAATTGTCTTTGAACAAGAAGCAAAAAACAGCGCTATTATCCAAAGAGAAATAAGGCTTCAAAAGACAGAATTGTTTGTTATGTATGCCCTAGGCGACGATTTGATATTAAGCCAAATGGCCAAGTGGGAACAGGAAAAAAAAACAAATAGACGCTGGGTAGCAGCTGGGACTGGACTCCTGTTTTTGTTAGTGTGCGCTTGTGCATACTATTTATCAGGGAGACACAATGCGGCTCAAGAAGATAAAGTGCCCGCAAAAGGAATAGAAAAAGATATAGTATCGCCAATAGCCGAAGAACAAACATTGCCCTTTAACACAAACAAACTCAGGAAAACATCTAGTCAACAATTACTTTCCTTAGTTGAAGTGCCCAATTTGTCAACCTTGAGTAAACGGAATATAACAGAAAATGAAGTTGATCCATTTGCCAGCATTAAAAAAGACATGGAATCTGGACATTTTTTGAGAGCGATCCAAAGTACAAAAAAACTTATGACAGTTGATTCGTTACATAATGGATCAAATATTGAATTACTAGGCACACTATATCTGAAAAATGGCGATTTTATTTCCGCTATTACTACTTATCAAAGTATTGAGGCCAATTTCAGAGAAGAAGTAGAATGGAATCTTTTAATTGCCTATCAAATGGCTGGCAAAGATTTTTTGAAAAAAAAGCAACAATTAATAAACGCAATTGCAACCGACACTGGGCATCCGGCATATTTGCTTTATCAGAAAAATCAACACCTTTTTCAGTTAAAATAGAGGATTTACATCTCCTGTAATATAATAACCAGACCAATAATAAGGATGCGCAGAACGCATTGTGTGCTCCGATAGAAATGCTTTTTTTGCATTTTGTAGCGCCCTATCCTTTTCCTCGTGTTTAAATAAATTTTTGTAAAATGAGTGCATGAGTACCGTTGATTCTGCATCTGGAATATTCCAATAGGTGGTTACCACGCTTTTAGCGCCTGCAACAATAAATCCTCGGCCAAGAGAAAGAACACCTTCTACGGGGTTCAACAGACCTGTACCCGTTTCACAAGCACTAAGTACAACCATAGCAGCCTTAATGCGTAGTGTGTAAATTTCCCAAAGTCGTAGTTTTTCATCCTGCTGATTGGAGATAAGCAACCAAGATTGTCCAGTATCCGATGAATCGGCATGACCATGCGTCACAACATGTAATACTTTAAATAGGCTAGATATAGCCATAAACTCCGCTTTTGTTGCATTTTCATCTAATAAATGCGCGCCACTAATTTGTTCTGATAACCACTTAGCCTCACCATCCCCTTTTTGAAAAGGAAATGGAAAACCAAATATATCGCCCCTTTGGCCACCTTTACCGATAGTCTCAACACCTAAAAAAGTTCTTTGTGGGGCGATATATCTCGACTCTAAGTTTTGGAGTAAAGAAGCGGAGTAACAATAGGAAAAAGCATGACGAAGCAAAGAATAGGGATAGGTATGAAACCGTAGCGGTTTATCCGAAGGTGGAAAAGTATCGAGCAAAGTTTCAAATGGCACATAACCAATATTACCATCCGGGATAATTACAACTTGGCTACCATCGGCAATATACTTTTTGCATGGCCGGAACAACCAATCGTATAATCGAACGCCATATTGCCCATACTGAATTGCGTAAGTTATTATTTCATTATCATGCTGTGGTTCAGTTGGCGGACTTGCCAATAATTTACGCATAGCACTAATTACATCGTTTAATGTATCCGAATCCACTTCAATACTTTCAAAATGAACTCCTTTGGGATGGATGATGATAGTATAAATGCGTTTTTCTCCCTGAAAATAATTTATAGTTACCCTACCCGTTTTCCTACATAATGCTTCAAATTCGGTCAATTCAATAGACGATTGCCCATATTTTAGATCTGCGTAGCCCGGATAAAGCATTTTAATGGTATCTACCAAACGGTCATATTCCTTTTTATGATCAATAATTTGTTTACTCAACTTCGATCGCTCCAGTAAGGGCTTGTCTATATCGTTCTTTTGGATTTCGAGGTTGCCTATCTGCCTTTTTATTTGATCCTCCCTTGTCAATAATAACGCATCAACTCCTGTTTTCAAATTTGCATCCAATGTTCTGACATCTTCCAATAAACCAGCACTTTTGGTATGTTCTAATAATCGAAATGCGATATCTATATACTTGCGCTCAGGACTATTTTGGTACAATTGGTGGCATGATTCCATTACAAAAGCACACAATTCTCGAGTATTTTGTCCTAGTTTTTCCTTAGAATCCGATTCCAATAATCGTTTTCTATGTAATAACAATGCACGATCAGCATATTGAAAGTAATCTAATGCTCGTTGCCAATCTTGCTTGCCGTAATAGCATTTTCCGATCTCCATAAAAGATCTATACCCTTCCATTGGATAGAGGAGTGAATCAACAATACCTTTGAAATTATTGGCCAATAAAGCCCGATGCAACAAGACTAATCCGGCATCAGTATTGCCCATTTTTATTTGACAAAGTGCTTGTGTCCGATAACCTACCCTAAACATAGAGTAATGTGGACCAAAAATAGTATCGAATATCGCTAAGGATTTTTCACAAGCACTAAAACAACTATCATAACGCTCTTGCAATTCAAAACAACCCGAACGCTCATATATAGTATAAGCCACTAAAACGGGATTTATTATTTTGTTTTTATACAACGACTCCAGTTGCAACGCATTGAAAATCAAGGCGGAATCGGGTTTTCCTGTGTTTTGGTAATATATAGACCAGCCTTGATAATATTCATAGAGGGCAGTGGCATTATTGCTCTTTTCTAAATATTTACCAGCTCGCTCTAAGTAAAAACGAGCCTCTTTTAAATACTTAAATTGAGCCAAAAACACGCCATAGTTATTGTCCACCATGGCCTGCCAAAAAGGATCTCTTAATCTTTCGGCGTAGAGTTCTGCCTGTTCAAAATAGAGCCTTGAGCGCGCAAAATCTTCTGCATTTTTGTACAACATGGCTAAGTTATTGGACAATTTTAAGCTAAGTATAATGTCGCCGGGGATAGATTGGGCAATTATCAGTGCTCGCTGTCGTACATCAATAGACTTTTGAATATCGGATAAGCCGGCGTATAAGCCCCCCAAGGCATTCATAGAGGCCACAAGATGCCGCTTAAACCCTTCGCCAGCAGGCGTTAACAAATTAATCGCTTGTTGGTAATGCCATTCAGCACTATCATGCTGGTGCAATGCTGCATGATACAATCCCGAATAGTGGTGTGTTTGTGCCACTAATGTATCTGAATTTAGATAGGTGTGTGCCGCGATAATACGTCTTACTTCGGCCATATCTCCCTCCCCCTGCCCTCCCTGCGCCCTTCCTCGCAAGAAGAGTACTGTTGCAACCTGAGCATAATTAAGAGGGCTTTCCTCTTGTAGTTTGTAGAGCAGCGCATTGCACGACTGTATAGCACTATCTGGTTGCTGCCGATTAATCTGTTTTTCAATTTCGGCTTTTTGAGGCTGAAATTCTTGATCGGGAAGGACGGTGTGGGCGGTAAAGATGTAGAGGGCGAAGAATAAAAAGGGGATGTATCCCATTGTTGTTTTTTGTTGTTTTATCTCGGACCATAACAACTACAATTTGCACAAAAAAAATCACTGTTTTACGTTTAGTGCTCTCTTGAACTACCATTTATGTCCTATAAGATACTTGAAAATGATTATTTATTTTTACTGCTTAAATGGCCAAACCTTCTCAGTA
This sequence comes from Chitinophagales bacterium, assembly GCA_013297575.1. Classification (GTDB taxonomy): domain Bacteria; phylum Bacteroidota; class Bacteroidia; order Chitinophagales; family Saprospiraceae; genus M3007. The sequence goes on along the minus strand of JAAFHO010000033.1, from coordinate 13,227 downwards.
TAGCCATTACTATTAATATCGGGAATTTTTTCGAGCGTTGTACCAAAATACGTAGTAAATCTCTCCTTCGCCTCTTCGTTTTCTTTCGACGGATATTCAGAAAAAACCCGCAAAATGGTATTTATCATACCTATTTCTATGAACAAACTCCAGGCATGTTGTTTCCGAGTACTAACATCTGCATTTTGTGCCGCATCGTCTCGAAACTCTTTCCACCAAATTTTAGCATTTTTATTTTTTATAACATCAATATATATCTTGCAGGCATAGTTAAATGCAGAGGCATCAGTAGCGGTATCTCTATTTTTACTGGCTTTAAAACCTTTTACTTGTTGTATTTCCTCTAAAAATGGGATAACGTCCCATGTTAAATTAACGTACTGCGCATAAAGTTTCTCAAAGCGTAGCGTATCGAGTTTATTATCCCAGTTATTAAGTTCATAAGCATAAAGTGTTGCCCTAAATTCATTATTTCGATCAATTTGCTTGAATATTTTCTCATTTAGAATATCTAATGATTTATTTTTATCTTCAATTTGTTCATAAATTAAGGAAACTGGCGCAAATATAAAAAGAGCCAAAAAACCAGTTAAAATAGACCAGCGGTGCTGTGCAATAAAAATAGCAATAGCATTCAATTTTCCATTGATCCTATTCCACAATACGCTGTTGCAATTTCCACACAGGATTGGGCCAGATGGATTTGCATTACAATAGTCACAAGACTTTGTATCCAAATCCCCTTTAGCAAGGTAGTCCTTTATGGCCACAATAGACCAACTATTTAGAAAAATTGCGACAAGCGTAAAACCAATACAATCGCCCAGTATCAAGTATTTTAATGTTTCAATGCTTGTGTTTTTGTGTGTGTCAATTAGATAGTAAAAATTAGCCCCAGCAAAGACAATAAAAACTAGAATGCATAACCCCAGAAGAGCTTTAGATTTGTTGGATAATGATGATGATTTCATGATATTTTAAGTTGAAAAGTTTTTTTTATTTTTTAATAAATACCGTACTCATTAATCCACTTTTTCCAAGCAATTGCAATTGATATACACCAGAAACAAGTTGATTTACAGCGACCTCAGGGCTTATATCCTGCGTTGAATAGACAAGTACGCCATTCACATCAAAAATAGAAATGGCATATAAAGACTCCCAATCTCCGTTGATATGCAAAATATCATTGGTTGGATTGGGGTATATACGATAAGGTGTATGCTTAGGTTTTAGCAGTATCGTAGGCGAATAAGAAGCACTTCCGTCCTTATCAATAGTAACAAGACGATAATAAGCCAGGATACTAAGCGGAGAACGATCCGTATATTGGTATTTTTTTGACTTATGGGTATCTCCATCGCTATCCACTCGATCAATTACAGCAAAGTTCAAGTCATCGCTACTTCTTTCGATATTGAAAAAATCACTTGCTTTTTCGCTCTGTGTTTCCCATTTTAGTAATACTGATTTATCATCTTGATAATGCCCTGTAAAACTCGTCAATTCAACGGGCAAAGCACCAGTTACCGTAAAATCATGGGAATATGTTTGCCCTTGGTAAGTTACTTGCCATTTCCAAGTTCCATTTGGTCCATTGGATGGTAATATCCATGTCCAGTACCACCATGATTTTGTGTAAGAACTGGGTGATGTAAATGACCAACTTTGCCAAACACTATTATCGGGTTTTAGAATCTGTAAGTTGGTAACATGATTAATTTGTTGATCATGGTAGTAGGTAGCAAAATATACGGTTGAACCTACTGCAAATGAATTGGAAAGATTAGGTACTTCATTGGCGGTTGGACACCCATGCACAGGCACAGCATTGTGGGTGAGGTTAGCATTGAGCATAGGTTCTATATATGGTTTTTGGGCGGCCCACCAGGTTTGCGGATTCGAAAAATTACATCCTCCAAAAAAGGGATCGATCAAATTACTATTTTGATAAGGGAGGGCTTTATATACCTCAAAATGAAGATGTGGCTGAGTAGAACATCCAGAACTAGCTACTACGCCCAAATATTCACCTTTTGAAACCGTTTGTCCAACCGTTTTGGCAGTTAGGGCATTTGATTTCATGTGACCATACCATGCCACCGAACCATCGGAATGTTGCACATAAATAGCATTCCAATTGCCGGAGCAAGCACAATGGTCGTGTGCATTACCATCGAATTTACCAATTATAGTACCTGCTTCGGCTGCAATTACTTCTACAGCATTATTATTGACCAGCATCCATGGGAACGGCCATGTATCTATATCGGTACCAAGGTGGCCATTATAAGTACGAGCGCCACAATTATAATCCAGAATTGGAGATGAAAAGTTTTGATCTACAAAATTATTGATCGCATAATAACTATTGTAGTCTAAAGATGTAATTTTACGCAATGGCCAATCAAAATTGACAACCATTCGATCAGAAACTTCCGATAACAAACCTTGATTTTTCAGTTTTGCAACATTTTGCTCTAATATTGCATTAATTTGAAGCCTTTCTTCCGCCGTGACGCATATTGTTTTTTCTGTGTGTATCTCGCCACCACCATCGGGTTGTCTTTCGGTTTGTGCGTACCCGAAATGGCTCATTATTAACAAAATTGATATAAATAAATGCTTCATGTTGTGGTTGTTTTTTTAGTATTGAAATGATAAATCCTACGTTTTGGGTTAGTTGGTTTAGCCGCTTAGTATTATAGTGTTGTTTGCAATGGAAAATACCCCCAATTGATTCGTAATATTAAAAAAAAGTCATTTTTTGATATTTGTTCGATTTGGATTAACCCTGTAAAATAGTAAGTCATTATTAGGTATTATTTATAAGTTTCTAAACAATGAAATACAAATTATCCACTTTATCGCTCCTCCCGGCCCGAACCAAACAGACGACCAGTTGCTCACTATTTCGATCATCACCATTTATACCGTAAAATATCCCACGTTTTGCCATTTTTTTACACAAAGATGAAAATCTATTTCAAACTATTTCGTTTGGGAAAGGTTCAATAATGCATCTACACTATTTTAATTTAGTCGTGTCGCGGAACAACTTATTGTTTACACGTTTATAAGTTAAAATAACAAGCAATAATTTGGGAATAATTCCTTAAATTTGTGCTACTCTTTAGTTTATCTTTTCCTTTATCATTTGCGCATCAAGAATTGCCACATTTTTTGATTCCGATTTTTAGATGCGCCCAAAATATCCTGCTTATGCAACCGAAACCGATCAAATCTTCGCAGTCTATTGGCAATGTTTTTATCAGCATCATTGCAGGGATTGTTTTTTTTATTAGCCACGCCACAGCACAGGTACCTTTTACCTGTGAAGATCAATTTTTTCTTACATTCACCAATGATGATAAAACTTCGCTCAATGAAGTCATTATCGATCCTATTACCAATGCTGTCGTATTTCAAAGTATTGACAATAACCTTAACTACACTGTAAATGCAATCGGTTACCGGTCTACCGACAATTTTATTTATTGCATAGATCCAGGTACGCGCAACCTGATCCGCATTGACGCTACAGGGAACGCCCAAATCCTTAAATTTTTGCCACTGGATGCTTTTACGGCTTATTTTGCGGGAGATATTTCACCAGATGGTAAATACTTGGTTCTTATTGGCACGGTAAGTTTTACCAATGGTACATCTAAAGCTGCTGAACTGGTAAAGATTGACTTAGAAGACCCGAATTATAGTTTCTCTGTTATTCCGATGAATACCGATGCCCAAATTTTGGATATCGCCTTCCACCCCACTACCGATGTATTATATGGTTACGATTCAAATGGACAAAAACTAATCCGCATCAATATCAATACGGGAGCAGTTACGTCACCATTCCCTAAACAACAAGCACCAGTTACCACAGGTTCACTTTTTTTTGATGCTTATGGCAACCTTTTTGCGTATGGAAGCACAAGCGTATTTGGCGATCAAAACCGCTTATTTGAGATCAATCCCGATTCAGGGGTTGCTAGATTGCTCATTGCAGGTGAAGCAGCGTCTTCGTCGGATGGTTGTTCCTGCCCCTATACCGTGGAATTACTCAAAACAGTAGTACCCGAAGTAACATCGCCTTGTTCCAATGTTGAATATACCTTTGAATTTGTGAATAGCTCGCGCCGCCCGCATGTAGGTATGCGCTTTGAGGACAAATTACCCAATGGTTTTACGTTTGTAGCCATCAAGGATAATCCGCTCAATGGCAATGTACTGAGCCAGCCAGGGGACGATTTCTTTTTACTCGATAATTTCAACCTCCCAACTGGAAACCATAAATTGACCATTATTGTCAACGTAGGCGACCAACCCGCTGGTAAATACAGCAATCAAGCGGTGCTGTATAACCTTCCTGCTTCTTTAGGTAGCCAACGGGTATCAGACAATCCCAAAACCTTGGTAAAAGATGATAGTACCGTGGTCACTATTGTGGCACTGCCTTTTGATGCTATTGATGCCAATACAGCTTTGTGTAATGGCGCAACAGATCTCCGATTGGATGCAACGCAATATTCGGGACAACTGGGTAATTTAATTCAATATTCATGGCCCGATGGCAGTGACAAGTCTTATTTCGACGTGAGTAGTCCTGGCGAATATGAAGTAATGATGAAAGTAGGTTGTGATTCTGCTCATGTGGTGTATAATGTAATTGCTTCTGATATTTCGGTTACTTTAGCGCAAACGTCGTTCAATATTGCCTTAGGAGATAGTATTATGTTAGAGGCTACTAGCACCAATACGGGTACTACCACGATATACAAATGGAACAGCGAAGAAAATTCTTCCATCCGCTGTAATTCTTGTCCCGAAACGATTGCACGGCCATTTAACGATCAGACTTATACCATACAAGTATCCAATGAATTGGGCTGTACGGATACTGCTCAAGCACGGGTAGTGGTACAAAAAGACCTCAATGTTTATTTCCCAAATGTATTTACACCCGGCAGTTCGGATAATAATGGATACTTTAGCGGGTTTGGAGCGCCATTTACGATTACAGAGCGTTTTGCGGTGTATTCTCGGTGGGGAGAAAAAATGTTTGAATCTAAAGGTGCTGCTTTGAACGATCCCTTGTTAGGTTGGGACGGCACATTTAAAGGACAAATCATGCAACCTGGTGTGTATATCTGGGTGGCAGATGTGCTATTTTTAGATGGAAAAAAAGCGCGGTATGCTGGGGATGTGACGCTTGTGCGTTAGGAAGCATCCCCTCTTCCCGAGCGATCCACGACGGTAGCACTTGCCTGTTGCGTACCAAACATATATACGTCTTGTACATTTACATGTGCAGGACGAGAGGCAATAAACCATATTGCTTCTGCCACATCAGTAGCTGTAAGTGGTTGAAAATCGCTGTATATTTTGGCTTTTTCGGTATCCCCATCGAAGCGATTAAGTGCAAATTCGGTGTCTTCTACATGCCCAGGACTTACTTGGCTTACCCGAATGCCAAACTTGTATAGGTCAAAACGCATCGACTTTGTAAGGGCTTCTACCGCAAATTTGGTAGCGCAATACACATTACCATTAGGATATGCTTCTTTCCCAGCGGAAGAACTGAGGTTGACAATATGCCCTTTACGGCGCTCTACCATACCCCTTGAAATAATTTGAGAGACATACAGCAATCCTTTGATATTGGTATCGATCATGGTTTCCCAATGCTGCAATTCTCCTTCGTGTATTGGGGCAAGTCCTTTTGCCAAACCAGCATTATTAATAAGAATATCAATGGCGCGCCAAGATTCTGGCAATTGGGTCAAACTCACTTCTACAGCACGTTGGTCGCGTACATCAAACACCAATGGCAATACTTCTACACCGAAATTGGTCTCTAATTGGTTGCGCAAATCAAATAAAAGTTCAACACGTCGCCCGGTTATGATCAACCGATAGCCGTGCCTTGCAAATTCAATAGCGGTCGCTTTACCTATACCCGATGTGGCTCCTGTAATCAAAACTATTTCGTTGCGCTGTTGTGGAAAATGGGGCTTAGTGGTTGTTTCTGGTATTGTTTCGTTCGTTAATGTGGGTTGGTATTGAAGTGCAATATCTGTTGCTTGTTCGGGTATGACGGGTTCTGGTTGTACAGCACTTAGTATTGGAACAGATAAGGGCTCGCTTGTTGTTATCTCTTCTTCGGCAATTATACCGCTGGTTAAATCATATTTCGTTTCTTCTTCTTCGTTTTGTTCCAGTATTGCTGCTGCTTGTTCCGGCACTACTACCACTTCTGGTTCTATTGCTGGTATAACTACTACTTCTTGTGGTTGTTCAGGCATTATTACGACTTCGCCTAAAGTGGTTAATCGTGCTATTACTTCTTGGTCATCAGGAATTTGTGCAAGCGATTTTTTTAAATAAGCAATACTGGTTTCCGTATAGCCTGCAAGTTGTTCACTTGTCATCAAGCCCAGTTTTCTCCAAATTCCATTCAGATTTGGGTTGTTTTCTGCGGCCCTGTCCCAGCAATATTTAGCCATCAAAAAATCGCCATCATTGAAGGCACTGTCGCCTGCTGCTTCATAAGCACTAGCGTCATTTTCGCTATTTTCTTCTTCTATCCCCAGTTCTGTTGTTTGTGCTTTTTCGTATTCGTGACGTAGTTGTTCATGGTTGGGATATTGCTCCAATGCCACCCGGAATACCTCTAAGCCCAATTCCCTATTGCCACGTGCTATCCACGCCAAGGCATCTTTGATGGTATGCTGTATTTCGTTTTCGCGGTAATTACCCTCTTCGAATTCAGGTGATTCCTCTGCTGTTGTTTGATCTATTAAATGAGTAGAAGGATCAAATTTGAACACATCACTAAACGATGTTTCCTCTACGGGCGGTATTGCTATTTCTTGTGGTTCAATGGTGGGTTGCGCGACAAATTCTTTTACAGGGTCTTGATGTACAGGAACAATCGGTTCTGCTGGTCGAAACATCACCGGCCCACCCATTGGCTTAGATGTAGAAGCCTGAGGGCTTTCATGTTCTTGCTCGGGCAATATTGGATTGTTCCCAACAATGGGTTGATACGGTATTCCTAGTAATTTGTATATTTCACTAAAACCCGAAGCACTCAATATTTCCCATTTCCTAATATCTGAATCGCGGAGTGCGGAAATGAATTCGCCTGTTTGGTCGGCTACATCGTGTATAACCTGTTGATAAAGGAACAATGCTGGCTGATCTTGGGCATTGGCATGATTGTATTGGTCACTAATGGCCAAGTACTTTTGTTGCCAATAATTCATATATTGAATTGCGTTTACTACACGGTCAATATGCGTTTCAACGGGCAACGTTACGCCATTTTCTATTATTATACCATTCGCAATAATTGCAATTACGCGATTTTGACGCATCAAAGACAACAACATAGCCAATGCACCAGACATACATTGCTCTGTTTTCATAAAATTATCCGTGATCAGGAGTAAGACTAGACCTTCTGTATCTGCTAGACTATGCATGAGGGATCCAGTTTCGGAATAATCGCTATCCGAATGCCTTATACATTGAATATTTGGGAGTTGATCCTCTAAAATATCAGCAAGATTTGAATTGTGGTGGCAAAAGGCCAAGTGGATCTGTGTCATGTCTAACTAAAGAGTTAACTGTTGTACGAATGCCTTAAATTCCGCTTTAAAATCGGCATATTTACTCGTTGCTGGGCCATCAAAGCCCGTATGAACGCGTCGAATTTTACCTTTTTTATCAATGATAATCATAGTTGGAAACGCAATTACTTTATCCAATACGGGAAAAACAGAGGCTGCCTCGTCCTTGTTGGCTTTGCCGGCATAGACAATATCGTGCGAAAGCCCCATTACTTTACGGTATTGCACCAACTGAGCATTGGCTGCGGCAATATCTTTATGGCGTTCAAAAGAAGCACCTACAACGTGCATTTGTTGCGCAAGTTCGGGGTTTTCTTTTAAAAAATCACGTAAAAAGATTTGCTCGTCTCGGCAATTGGGGCACCAAGTACCCATAATTGTCAGGACAGTGACTTTATTATTGAAAGATGCGCTAGGGTATTGAAGGACTTGCCCATCGGGCGCATTGAATTTGAAGGACAAGGTTTTCCCTTCCACTAAATGTGTTAAGGTATCAGGGCTACCGAGATCAAATTTATTATCGCGCCAAGCGTTCCAAAGGCTTGGTTTTCCTTTACCTGATCTGAATTCCCCAATTAAACTATCCTTCGCAATATTGCCCGAAAACAAAAATGCGTGGCTACCATCAAAGCAGGATAACCAAAACTTGCGCCCTTGCACAGTTCCTTCCAAAAAACGATAATCCCCTGTTTCGGTGCGAAAAGTACCCGATAAGTGATTACCATCCTGCGTAAATTCGGCCACTGCTTTTTCAGGTGTATCGCTATTAATATCAAAAAGGGTAGCCCACCGACCCGAAATATCGCCGGTTGGGGGTACTTTGAGCGAGGTAAATCGGTATGGCCTTCCGGCATCTGCTACAAAGGGAATGCGATAATTATCCTTGGTAGTAACGCACCAATAACCCTGCATAACAGCCCCACGTACTTCTGCATGGATATAACTTTGATATTCGGGAAAATAAAAATTGTAGGTATCCCGTGCGGTAGTGCGATCCTTGCCAAACCTGATACTATCACATTTGATACGTTCCGTACCATTGATAAAATCGATATAAAATTTTTCGGGTGTTGTATAAGTTACCTCAAAATTGAAGGGTAATTCGCCCGGTTTGAATTGGTCATAAACGATAGAGATACTATCCCTTTTTTGAGTTGGCGGAAAATATGGCTTTTCTAAAACTAAAACGCCACGCCAAATACCCGGGGCAATGAGTTTAAAGGTGTTATCTACTTGTAAACAGGCAGATAGACTAATCGTTAGGGCGACGAACCCAATCAAAAATAGTGTAGTATTTTTCATATTATTTGCACAAAAGTAGGAAGTATTTTTCGACTTATCCGATTTTTTCTAGTGTTTTAATTGCCAAAATAGATGCAGTTTATTCCTAGTGAAACAAATAATAGATTTGCCTTGGAAATAAGGCTATTTCCAAGACAATCAGAAGATCGTATAAGTATATGTGTACCAGTTAAAGCACCATTTACTTTACTTTAAAGGTAAAAATATCGGCAGCAGAAATTAAAAATTCGCTTACCCAATACGACATAAATGCAATTAATATAATCAGCATATTTAGGATAAAATTTAAAAAAGGATTTAAAAAAAGTAAGTACTTGAAAATAAACGATGTTTGCACTTTTGCAAATGACTACTACTCAACTTGTTAGAATAATCATCGTTTATTATTACTTATTGTTCCAATAACTGTGCCAAATTTTAATATTACAGGAGCGATCAACATTGCCGCGCTCAGAATGATTGTTATATTTTAAACAAAAAATGTTTTAAACATAAAACTTTTTGTTGTTTTTTTTTAAAAACATTTTTACCTTTGCACCATCATGGCAAAAAAGAAAAAAACAATTGAAACGGAAAATGAACTCTTATCGGAGTTGATTAATCATCCGCATGACAAATATTTTAAGATCGTCCTTTATTGAACAAAACTGGAAAGAATTCCTTATTTTTGCACCAAATTTTCCAGATCAAACACTATTGGCGCGTGTTTATAGCGCAACAATATTATACCTAGGTCGCGTTTCAGATAATTTCAATCAAAAACTAAAAAATATGGATACCTTACTCACTACTACAGAAAAGGAGCAGACACTACCTTATGTACTGCAATTATACAAAGAATGGTCGGAAAAAGGATTGGAACAAGGTAAAAATGAAGGTATGGTGATAACGATCTCTAATTTTATGAGAAAAAACCCATCCTTAACAAATGAACAGATTGCCGATATGTTTGATGTTTCACTGGAAACAGTCTTGGAAATTCGTGAAAAACTAAAATAAAGTCCCCTGTTGCCCCGGTGATATTATTTCGGTAGGTACTCTAACTATTACCTCGGGCATTAAAGTTCCAAACCGTTCTGCTACATAACGCGCCAGTTCGGGGGATAATAAATTATCGGGTTCATGCGTAAAAAAATACACCGTTTTTAGACCCTGTTCTACCCAATCCCGAATACGCTCTGCCCAAGCATCTACCCTTGAATAATCCGTAGCATGTAGTCCATTTCCTACAAATCGAATCATGGCGCAATTCGTAGTGAGCCTTGAATGACACACATCCCGTCGCCCCGATACATCTGTGATAACCCCACAGGTGCCTGTATGCTCCAATAATTCAAAAAAAGCATTACCGATACCCTCTTTCCCAAAAAAATATTCGTGCCGTACTTCTACGGCCAGCGGTATGTAAGCAGGCCACTTTTCAATAAATCGAGCAAGTACTGGCAAGTGTTTCGGTTCAAAATACGGTGGTAATTGTAAAAAGCAATACCCCATCTTTGAGCCAAATACGCGCATTTGCTCTACAAAAAAGCGTAAATCGCTGGAAGACAGCCCTAAATCTCGCGCATGACTGATGGTTTGGGGAACTTTGGGACAAAATTTAAAATCATCAGGAGTATCCTCGCACCACCGTTGTATGGTAGTGGTATCTGGTATCCGATAATGCGTCGTATTATGTTCAATCGTATTAAACTGCCGCCCATACGCTTTCAGATAATCGCGCTCTTTTGTGCCCGCTGGATACCATTTTCCTACCCAATCCTTCATATTATACCCGGTAGCCCCAATATAAATTATAGGGGCGGCAGTGCTATGCTGCTTTCGTAATACCTGCGCATTCCCGATATAATCTATGGGCAAAGAAAAATCTACATCATCTACATTCGCCAGTTTCCCAAATTCCATTTTATCTATATTGAATTAAAAAATATTTTTTTTTGTCAAAATTTAACACACGCGTCTCAAGTATTGCCACTATTTTTGTAATGGTTAACAAAGGTAGTTCATTTTGTAAAGACAGAACGATCAAAATATTTAACCTGACCAGTTGATAAAACACCCCTAGTTAGACCAAAACAGTCCATAACTCCACCAAACCAAGTAATTTTTTTGCCTTAAACAATTTTTTTTTATTCGTTATCAAATTTTATTAGTTCATTTGCCATCAGAATCAGATTGCCTATATCTGATATAATGCTCATCTTTGTTCTGAATCTATCAACCGAGTCTCGTATGAAGCAAGTTTACAAGCTAATTAATTTTACAATTCTGGCACTCCTTTTTAGCGTTGGGTTATCCGCGCAATCTACCATCAAAGGCAAAGTAGTCGATGCCGAAACAGGCGAAGACCTTATCGGCGCTGCCGTGGTAATACAGGGCATTGGCGGGGGTGCCAATACTGATTATAATGGCGAATTCATTATTAAGGCCACACTTCCCGTGCGTTTAAAAATTACTTATACGGGTTATACCCCCTCTGAAATTTCCGTTAGCGATGCTGCCCAACGCATTGAAGTTCGCCTCAGTTCCAGTTCGATCGTGATGGAAGAACTGGTGATTAAAGGCCAACGCATCGACGATAAGCAAAAAGCAGCACCGCTCACCGTTGAAAACCTAGATGCTATCGCTATTAAAGAAACAGCAGCAGTGAGTTTTTACAATGGTCTTGGCAACCTAAAAGGCGTTGATATGACAACGGCATCATTAGGTTTTACCGTTATTAATACACGCGGTTTTAACTCTACAAGCCCGGTGCGCTCCTTACAAATCATTGATGGAGTGGATAACCAAGCACCTGGCCTCAACTTTTCCTTGGGTAACTTTTTGGGTGCCAGTGATTTGGATGTAAATAAAGTTGATCTAGTAGTGGGTGCTTCGTCTTCATTCTATGGCCCGAACGCCTTTAATGGTGTTATTTCGATGGAAACAAAAAATCCTTTTATTCAAAGAGGTTTATCTGTTTCATTAAAAACAGGGGAACGTAATTTATTAGAAGGTGCGTTCCGTTGGGCCGATGTTGTAAAAAATAAAGAAGGTAAGGCGTTTATGGCTTACAAGGTGAATATGTTTGGCCTACGCGCTAACGATTGGGAAGCAGATAACTATGATCCAGTTACCGGCTCAGCAGGTAATCAGGTATTTCCCGATATTTCAAAAAATCCAGGTGGCTTTAATGCGGTAAATATTTATGGCGATGAACCCAATACAACCTACAATTACTCCACGCTGTTCGATAGCCGTGCTGGATTGAACTCTTTCACCCGCCGAGGTTATAAAGAAACGGATTTGGTGGACTATAATACACGCAACCTGAAAGCAGGTGCGGCGTTACATTTCAGGACTAAACCTTCCATGGATTTTGAATCACCAGAACTTGTTATTGCTTCTAGTTTTGGGACAGGAACGACTGTTTACCAAGGTGATAATCGCTTTAGTTTGCGAAATCTGCTCTTTTTTCAAAATCGGATCGAATTTAAGAAAAAAGATAAATACTTTATCCGTTTGTATGGTACGAATGAGGATGCTGGAGACTCCTATGATCCATACTTCACAGCACTACTCATGCAGCGCGCACAAAAAACGCCAGCGCAATGGAAAAATGATTATGAATTTTGGTGGATTCGTAACGACCTTGGATCTGTGTTCAAAAAGATGAAAGAAATGGGTTACGGCCCAGGAACAGATGCTGAAGCACTTAAACAATGGCAAGTGGATAATGCTGATTGGCTAGCGCAACAACACCAAAGTGCAACAGAATATGCCAATAGAGCAAATGCGAATACGTCCACTCCCGCCTTTTATGAGCCTGGTACTCCTCGCTTTGATTCTTTGTTCAATTCTATCACTTCGCGTAAAAACACAGAAGGAGGTACACGTTTCTACGATAAATCTGCGCTTTATCATGCACATGGCGAATACCGTTTCTCCTCAAAATTCTTTGATGATGCGCGGATTGGAGCCAATGGTCGTATGTATCGCCCTGTTTCCGCAGGCACCATTTTTAGTGATAGTATTGAACGTATTACTAACCTCGAATTTGGTGTTTATACTGGCGCAGAAAAGCAAGTAGGTGATTTTCGCTTCTCCGCAACCGTGCGGGTGGATAAAAACCAGAACTTTAATTGGTTGGCGACCCCGGCGGCTTCTGTTGTATGGCGACCACGCGAGCAGGATTTTATTCGCTTCTCTTTTTCTTCTGCCATCCGCAACCCAACACTCACCGACCAGTACCTCAACCTTCGTGTAGGTCCGGCTACTTTGGTGGGCAATCTTAATGGATTTGATAGTT
>JAAFHO010000329.1 GCA_013297575.1 Chitinophagales bacterium | reverse complement strand
GGTGAAGAAAATGCTGGTTTGGTGGATATTGGCGACGGTTTGGGTTGTGTGTTCAAAATTGAAAGTCATAACCACCCTTCTGCAATTGAACCTTATCAAGGTGCCGCAACTGGTGTAGGGGGTATCCACCGCGATATTTTTACAATGGGGGCTCGGCCTATTGCAGCACTTAATTCCCTGCGTTTTGGAAAACCCGATAACGCAAGGATGAAACGACTCATCGCAGGTGTGGTAAAAGGTATTGGCGATTATGGCAACTGCTTTGGCGTACCTACTGTGGGGGGCGAAGTTTACTTTTTACCTTGTTACGACCACGATATTTTGGTTAATGCCATGTCGGCGGGTATCGTAAAAGCAGGCGAAACCGTATCTGCTACCGCTGGAGGGCCTGGTTATCCAGTATTTATTGTAGGCTCAGCAACTGGTAAAGATGGCATTCACGGCGCAACGTTCGCTTCTGCGGATTTAACGGAAGACAGCCATGAAGATTTACCTGCCGTACAAGTAGGCGATCCTTTCCAAGAGAAACTACTACTCGAAGCATCTTTAGAAGCGATTAAAACAGACGCCATTATCGGCATGCAAGATATGGGTGCAGCAGGTATCACTTGCTCCACTTCCGAAATGGCAGCCAAAGCAGGATGTGGAATGCGGATCAATCTCGATCAAGCACCTACCCGCCAATCCAACATGAAGGCATGGGAAATTTTGCTCTCCGAAAGCCAGGAACGTATGTTGATCGTTTGTAAAAATGGCGAAGAAGATAAACTCAAGGCCGTCTTTGATAAATGGGATTTGCCTTGCGAACAAATTGGCGTAACCACCGATACCGGTCGTTTGGAATATTACCACCACGGACAATTAGTGGCCGATGTTCCCGCCGATCCACTCGTATTGGGCGGCGGTGCACCTGTATATGTGCGCGAAACCCAACGCCCTGCCTATATGGATTTGATCGCAAAGTATGATATTCAACAAATTGAAGTGCCTTCCGATCTAAAAGCAGCAGCAGAAAAAATTTGGTCTTCACCCAATATTGCTTCTAAACGGTGGATTACCCAACAATACGATTCTACGGTGCGTACCGGTACAATGACCACCAATCGCCACTCCGATGCGGCATTGGTGCGCATAAAAGGCACGGAAAAGGCTATTGCATTAACCACCGATTGTAATTCGGCGTACGTGTATGCCGATCCACACAAAGGAGCGATGATTGCAGTAGCTGAAGCGGCGCGTAATATTGTATGCGCTGGTGGTGAACCGGTAGCGATCACCAATTGCCTCAATTTTGGCAATCCTTATAACCCAGAGGTATATTATCAGTTTGCAGAAGCCATTCGTGGTATGGGTGACGCTTGCCGGAAGTTCAATACGCCTGTGACAGGTGGCAATGTAAGTTTTTATAACCAAGCCACTATGAATGGAGTCGTCACTCCTGTTTATCCTACGCCTACAATTGGTATGTTAGGCATTTTGGACGACCATACTAAAGTGATGACCCTCGATTTCAAACAACAAGGCGACCTTATTTATATGCTCGGCGAAAGCCAAAATGATATTGGCAGCAGTGAGTATTTACGCCAAGTCCACGAGGTACACCATTCCAATTGCCCATATTTTGATTTGGAAAAGGAATACGCTTTACACCAAGTAGTCAGTCAATTGATCCAAAAAGATATGGTTCAATCGGTACACGATATTTCAGAAGGTGGTGTATTTGTGGCTGTGATGGAAAGCGCACAAGCGGGCGGTAAAGGTTTGGAAATAAAGAGCAATGATAAGTTCCGCAAGGATGCTTGGTTGTTCGGGGAAGCGCAAAGTAGGGTAATTGTCTCCGTTACGACAGAACAAAGTACAGATTTTGAGCGTTTTTTACAATTAAATAATGTCTCTTTTGAAGCATTAGGCAGCGTTGGCAACAATACTGTAATCATTGACGGTGAAAATTGGGGGAAAATAACCGATTGGCAACGCGTCTATGAGACTGTTTTAGAGGACATTATGAATTAATCACACCATACTAACATTTTAATTATGAAATACTTTTTAACCTTATTCTCCTTCATGCTGTTGGCTTTTGCCGCATGTTCGGGTACCAACAACGAAGGATACGCGTTGAAGGGCAATATTAAAGATGCTGCCAATTTACAGGTAGTATTGGAGCAAACCAATTTCGATCGGACAAGTTTGGCTATTGGTAAAGTGGCTTGCGATGCAAATGGCAATTTTAAGATTGAACAAAAAGAAGCCTGGAAAGAGGGCTTGTATAAAATGTCCATCGGTGCAAAAAAATTATATTTTATGCTGGATGGAAAAGAAAAAACCATCGATATTAAAGGTGATCTTGCAACCATCGAGAAAATGGAAATGGAGATCAAAGGTTCTGCTTCTTTTACCGCTTATGCAGCCATTATCAAGGAAATGCTGGTCGGTGGCCCTCAAAAAACGCCAGAAGATGCCAAAAAAATGGTGAATAAAGGCACAACACCACTTATGCGTGCTTTTCTTGGTTTGCAACTTTATGGCAATAATCCAACAGCGTTTATGGCTGAATTAGAGCAATTAGGCAAAGATTTGACCGCAGCAACACCGGGTTCAAAATATACCACAGATTACAATGCTCTTATTGCTCAGGTTAAAACGCAAGCAGCACAGCAACAAGCAGGCGAACTAATCAAAGTAGGCGAAATGGCTCCTGATATTTCCTTACCGGGCCCTGATGGTAAAACGCACTCGCTGGCTGGTTTGAAAGGTAAAATTGTATTGCTCGACTTTTGGGCATCTTGGTGTGGCCCTTGCCGCAAAGCCAACCCTGAAGTAGTTGAAATTTATAAAAAATACAAGGCAAAAGGTTTTGAAGTATTCAGTGTTTCTTTGGATGGAGCCGATCCTCGTCGCGTTCCAGCCGAACAAATGGAGCAAATGAAATCCGATGGCAAAACAAAATGGATTGCTGCCATCAAACAAGATCAATTAATTTGGGAAAATCACGTGAGCGATTTGCAACATTGGGGTAGTGCACCTGCAGCCACTTATGGCGTGAGTTCTATTCCTAAAACTTTTTTGATTGGTCGTGATGGAAAAATTGTTGCAATTAACCCGCGGACTAATTTAGAACAAGAGTTATTGAAGGTGTTGTAATCGTTAATAATATCTATTTTCATTATAATTTACAAAAACGCATCTGCCTCAAACGCATTTGCGTTTTTGTCGTTTTAGGTCAATTTTTGAAGCAATAAGTAGTTAGACACTTCTTTTTTGCAAATAGATGATTGTTAAATCCTTGTTGATTCAAGAACTGTCGATTATTGAGCCAGACTTACTTAATGCCGACGTGACCTGAATTTTAATGTCGTCAACTTAGCAATGAACTAACCACGGAGTGGTTGAACTTCAATAGCCCCGAATGAAATTCGGGATTGAGCATGCGGTAATATTTAACAACTACGAAGTAGTTGAACATCAACGTGTTATGAGCGTCTCATTAAGTTCAACCCCTTTCAGGGTTACCCCCTGCCCCCTTAATCCATGAATTTCATTCATGGCTATTCACGTTCAACCACTTCGTGGTTAGATTATCGTTAAGTCGTCAATTTAGTGCGTTATTAAGCAGCATATTGAAATTAACCCGAAAATAAGTAGTGCGCCTCCAATAATCGACACTTCCTTTTTTAAAATAGGAAATTGTTGATTCATAAAGTGTCGATTATTTAACCTGACTTTCTTGTTTTTATTTTTTTTATTAATATATCATATTCATCAAAATGCGTAACCTTATACTACTATTCGTCACCATCCTGTTCGCCGCAACAGCAACGAGCGCCCAAAAATTCATCTCGTATAATTATATCGGCAGTAAAACCAAAACGGAACTCAATACCCAATTTGGTTTACCTATTTTCCAGTTCGATGTACAATACTATAAAATTACCTACACATCAAAGGATGCTGCTGGCGCACTCGATACCTTGTCGGGACTGGTCGTATTGCCCACCGACCTAGAAAAAGTGTATCCATTGTTGGTGTATCAGCACGGCACTTCAGATTGCAAAACCTGCGTACCCTCTCGTTTTGGAACCCCTGGCGGCGGCGAAGGCGATATTGGATTGGTATTTGCGGGTATGGGCTATATTGCACTGCTCCCCGATTATGTAGGCATGGGCGATGGTCGTGGATTCCACCCTTATGTGCATGCCGCTACTGAGGCTTCGGCTGCAATTGATATGGTACGCAGTATTCCTGATTTTTTTGGGGCAGAAGCCGATAAGGTTCCGTACAGCAACGATCAGTTGTTTCTTACGGGCTATTCGCAAGGTGGACATGCGGCAATGGCGTTGCACCGTGAAATAGAAACCAATTTGGCGAGTACATTTACCGTAACTGCGGCGGCACATCTATCAGGGCCATATAGTGTATCGGGGGTGATGCGCAACTTGATCCTAAGTAATGATGCCTATTATTACCCCGCTTACATCCCCAATACAGCCTTATCGTACCAAACGATATATGGCAACCTGTACAACACCTTAACCGATGTTTTCAAGCCAGCATATGCTAGTTTGATCCAACAATTCTACAACGGAACCATTACTTTGGGCACACTGAACGAGGGCCTAATCCAAACCTTAACGACCCAAACCGGTGCTTCGGTGGCTCGAAGGATGCTGCAAGATAGCATTGTTGAGGCTGTTGAAAACAACCCACAGCATCCGATCAATTTGGCATTGAAAGACAATGATGTATATGATTGGAGTCCCGTTGCGCCCACCCGCATTTTTTACTGCATGGGCGACGATCAAGTGCCCTTTATGAACAGTATTGTAGCGCGCGATACGATGACGGCCAATGGCGCGACAGACCTCGTTGCATTAGATGTAAAACCTACAGCCGACCACGGCGGTTGCGTTGTACCAGCCTTGATACAGACGTTATCGTTTTTTGGAGGTAAGCAGGAAATTGGAGATGTCGTAAGCAGTACAGCACCACCATCAGCAGCAGCGGTGACGATTTCACCCAACCCAGTAAATCATTTATTGAGCGTAAAAAACTTGAGCCAAGGTTGCTCTATTTCCCTATTTAATGGACTTGGACAGGAGGTATGGAGCGGAAAAAATATGGATGCGCATAAATTGAATATCGAAACCAGTCATTTCCCCGCAGGTATATACACGATTCAAATTGTTGCCGCTGACGGAAAGAAAAAGGCGATGTCCATTATTATTCAGCATTAAATATTATCGTTCTTACAACGTAGTGCCGTTACTGTCACCTTACCTGACATGTTTCCCTGCCATTACCTGCAAAAATGGCAGTATTACTACATTGGCACGAAGTCTGTTATGCCTAAGTATCCGAATCATGTTCGGATTACTTTATCATTTTAGCATATTAACAAAACAAAATTGTTTTAACACGTATGAAACCTATAGCGGATCGTGTAATCATTAAGCCAGCGCCAGCGGAAGAAAAAACCAAAGGCGGTATCATTATTCCAGACACAGCCAAAGAAAAACCACAACGTGGCGAGGTAATCGCTGTTGGTCCCGGTAAAGACGGCAATCTTATGACAGTAACTGCCGGCGATATCGTATTGTACGGTAAGTATTCCGGTCAAGAAATTAGTTTTGAAGGTCAGGATTACCTGATCATGCGTGAAGACGAAATTCTGGTCATTCTTTAAGATAGAATATTGGAATTATAGTCAATTATTCCTTTTTTTATAGTCTTTAACCACTTAAAATAATTGATTTTTTGGCCTTTTAGTTAAGTCTGGGCTTCGGCTCTTTTTCTAAATTTAACCAATTTTCAAAACATTATTAAATATGTCTGCAAAGCAAATCACATTCAATACAGATGCCCGCGAAAAACTCAAGCAGGGCATCGACGAACTCGCAAATGCGGTAAAAGTAACCCTCGGCCCAAAAGGTCGTAATGTTGTTATCCAAAAATCATTCGGTGCACCTACTGTTACTAAAGACGGTGTGAGTGTAGCCAAAGAAATTGAATTGGAAGACCCCATCGCTAACATGGGTGCGCAAATGGTGAAAGAAGTAGCCAGCAAAACTGCTGATGCTGCCGGTGACGGTACCACCACTGCCACTATCCTTGCGCAAGCCATCGTTACTGCTGGTTTGAAAAGCGTTGCTGCTGGCGCAAATCCTATGGATTTGAAGCGCGGTATCGACAAAGCCGTTAAGGTAATTGTTGCCGACTTGAAAGAGCAAAGCGAGCAAATCGGCGACGATTTCGACAAAATCAAACAAGTTGCTGCTATTTCTGCTAATAACGACGATTCTATCGGTACGTTGATCGCTGATGCTATGAAACGCGTTTCTAAAGACGGCGTTATCACAGTAGAAGAAGCAAAAGGTACAGATACTTATATGGATGAAGTAATCGGTATGCAGTTCGACCGCGGTTACCTTAGCCCGTATTTCATCACCGATGCTGAAAAGATGTTGGTGGACTACGAAAACCCGTATATCTTAATTACGGATAAGAAAATCAGCAATATGCAGGAATTGATTCCGGTATTGGAGAAATCACTCCAAACTGGTCGTCCATTGTTGATTATCGCTGAAGATGTGGATAGCCAAGCACTTGGTGTATTGGTAGTCAACCGTTTGCGCGCTGGTTTGAAAGTA
>JAAFHO010000328.1:4756-6665 GCA_013297575.1 Chitinophagales bacterium | reverse complement strand
GGGTACGAACTGACCGGTGCTTTTGGGCATTGTATGGAGGTGGTAGAACAAGTAGCCGCCCTTCATCCTGATGTAGTGCTTATGGATATTGATATGCCCGGTATAAGTGGTATAGAAGGGGTAGCAAGGCTGAAGAAAGCCCACCCAAAAGTAGAAGCACTCATGCTAACGGTGTTTGACGATGATGATCGTGTGTTTGAGGCGATATGTGCCGGTGCGAGTGGTTATTTACTCAAAAAAACACCGCCCGCGCGAATTTTAGAAGCAATAACCGAGGTAACGCAAGGAGGAGCACCCATGTCGCCTGTTATTGCAAGAAAAGTACTGCAACTTTTTCCCGGCAAACCCGCCGCACGTGATGCCGATTTGGACAAGTTGACTACCCGCGAGATGGAGGTGCTCCAAACCCTTTCCCGAGGGTTCAGTTATAAGATGGTGGCTGCGGAATTGGGTATCAGTATTGAAACGGTGCGGACTTATGTTAAGCGAATTTATGAAAAATTATCGGTACATTCGGTAAGCGAGGCAATTGCTAAGGCATTTTTAAAAGGGAAATAACAATCTTATCCCCATTTTATGGGATTGTGGCATTTTATAGTTACCCATACTTTTGTGTTCAAATTTCATACATTTTATCGGCGGTAGTGACCATAGAAATGCCCAACACCGCTTGAAGAAGAGATAGTTAAAGCGGAGCAAGGTGTCTTTGGGCAATACAGAAAAGATGACGGGCTTGGAACCGCACTTTATTAGGTGCATAAATACAAAAATAGTAAAATCCATAAAAAAACGAAGTTCGTTCTACTCACGTTTGTCG
Source organism: Chitinophagales bacterium (assembly GCA_013297575.1). Lineage (GTDB taxonomy): Bacteria > Bacteroidota > Bacteroidia > Chitinophagales > Saprospiraceae > M3007. Next base: position 5,848 of record JAAFHO010000328.1, on the reverse strand, counting down.
ATACTGTTTTGCGAGATGCAAAAAATGCGGTAAACTAATTGATCTACGCAATCATAAATAAATAAAATAATATAAAATGGCTACAAAAAAACTAGTTTTATGTTTCAATGGATGTACGATTCAAGAACAAAGCAGAATCTTGTCAGCACTTCCAGGGTGGAAATCCCCACAACAAGCAACAGATGAACCAAGTTTTATTGGTGAATTTTCTAAACTAAACACTGAATATGGCGGATATTCAAGGTTCAGTTTTTTAGATTTTAATAATGACGGAAGGATTGATATTGCTGATGCCAATATCGCAGCAGATGAAATCATGGGTGTTATTCGCAAAAAATTTCAATTATATGATGTGCGTGTAGTGAGAGAAGATAATATTGATGCTGCAATAAATATCGTTAAAAATAACAGTGTTCCTGGTGATACTCTGTTGACAATTGCTGGACGTTCAGAAGGCGCAGGAGGGCAAGCGGCAGATGATAGGGGGAACTCAATTGATAGTTGTGGTGCGGCTGGGCATTCGGTAGGCGGAGCACGAACTGTTGTCGATTGGGGCTATCAAGGATTAGAAGCAAGAGAGAGATTTATTAATCTGCTATCGAATATTATTGCCCATGAAGCAGGTCATACATTTGGACTACCACATTTAGAAAACATTGAAGCGCAAGATGCCGCCAACAATAGCGATATTATGGTGCCATATCTTGGACCACAGGTTTTATCCTTTTTAGATAGGCAGTGGTCAAATGGGGTGTCTAACCATTTAACTATACTTACTAACCTTGGTTCCAGTGGAGTTGAATTTCGCACAAGGGTCACTCTTAAATCCGCAAATGGCAAATTTCTTAGTGCTGAAAATGGCGGTGGTGGAGTAATTGGTGCCAATCGAACTTCGGCATATCAATGGGAGCATTTTGATATTTTATATCTTCCCGACGGTAAAGTTGCATTGGAGTCTGCAAATGGAAACTATGTTTCAGCAGAAAATGGAGGGCGAAGTAGCGTTAACGCCAATAGAAGTGCAATTAGAGAATGGGAGAAATATACAATGTTGAAAGTTGGACTTAATAAAGTCGCTTTTAAGACGCATAC
>JAAFHO010000328.1:0-4746 GCA_013297575.1 Chitinophagales bacterium | reverse complement strand
GCCCAAGGTGAAACTGTTTCCAGTTGGGTCATTTTTGAGATTAGTTCATTAAGGGTTTATATTCAAACCGACCAATTGACATATTGGAGAGCAATGTATGGTGGAAGCGATAGCCTATCGGCTTTAATTTCAAGACCAACCGACTGGGAAAAATTTGAAATTATCTACTTGAATACAGGGAAAGTAGCAATAAAAACGCTTACAGGTAAATACGTTTGTGCAGAAGATGGTGGTGGAAACATTCTTATTGCAAATAGAGATACTATGGGAGATTGGGAAAAATTCTCAATTATTCCTCAGCCTAATGGGAAAGTAGCATTAAGAACGCATAACGGAAAATTCATTCAGTATGATAATGACGGCATCCTTAAAGCAGACGGCACAACAATAAATAATAAATCAACATTTATTGTAACGATAAATCCTAACTTGACAGATTTGTTAATAAACTAAATAAAGTTCACTGATATAAATTTAATTGAATATGAAAAATTTAAAACCGTGCTTGTCTTTGCTTGTTGTCATCTCGATATCAAACATATTTTTCTGCGGATGTAATCGGCAGGAGTCAGAGCGTTTAGAAAATACATTCCGAAGATTTTTCATTAAAAGGAGTGAAATATTAACCACAAGAGATAATACACCACCTTCACTTTTCTGGGAAGTAACCGAACTTTCGAGTAATGTGACTCAAACAGTCAGAGGGCCTGAAAACATTTTAACCCTCCGTCGTGGAACGAAATTGAGGGTCGTACTGATTTCAGAAGATTTAGAAAGTGGTATTAAAGAAATGAGCCGAGAAGAATCTTCCGATTTTCGATGCATGAGTAACGGGGTTGGAGTTGCAGGTTCACCATATTATGCAAGGGAAAGTGCCTATATTCCAGATTTGGGAGAGTATGCTTTCAGAAGATACGAAATGAAAAGTGATACAGTATTTCTAAATTTTTGTTCTTCTTTTGACTCCTTTCAAAGTGGGTATTATAATTTTAGGGGGCAAGTAACAAATTATCAGAATATCCAAAACCGCTCTAATTTGACAATTCAAGTTGTTACGAATTAGAGAAATGTCAGCCTCAAATTTTAAAGTGGATATTTACATTCATAAAACTGCACAGCCCCCAATAAATAAAATTGCAGAACAATGCATGGTTGCCTATGATGCCCAAAGCCAACCCGCAAGCCAACGCAGGGCAGCACAGCGTCCATGCCCCAGTTACCGCAAAAAAATAAATAACATTAACTATAAAATCACGTCATAATGAGGACAATAATAGAAGCTGCTCTAGCAACAACCAGTTCTTTGAATAGTACCTATAATCATTCTTCTGGTTCGCTTACGGGCGATGGAGCGTTTCCGAGAATTGATGGGTTTAAGCTCTTAAAGAACGAGTTGATACTGGTCAAAAATCAATCAAACCCCCATGAAAATGGAGTTTATAGATTGACCATTACTGGGAATACTCATACAAACTGGAAACTGGAAAGGTATATTAATTTTGAACCTGATAACTCAAGCCCTGATTATATCGGAGGTAGGATAGTGTTTGTTTATGTAGATAAAGGTACTATTCAAACAACCAAGGATTCATGGTGGTTGCTAACTTATACTGAACTTCCTTCGCCGTCGGGCTGGGAGTTTATTCGCGTTAGAGATATTTATAAGTCCCAGATTAATATCTTGGATTGCGGAGCCATTGGAGATAAGTTTAGAGGCGATATTACTACAGCAGATAAGGCGCAAAATGACAAGGCATTTCAACAGGCCTTCAAAGCTATTAATATAATGAAAGGCGGTGAAATATATATTCCAAACGGCACTTACAGGCTTTCCAAGGGATTGAGAGGGACAGAAACCTACTTTAATGGAGATGATGGCAATACAAGTCTTTTTTATAATCGAATTATGTCAGATACAGCGATTATGGGAAACAGAAGTGTAGGACAATTTCAACGAGCGATGTTTGACCTCAATGTAAAAGGAATCGATGATGCTAACCACGACTATTTTGAAGTGAATATACTGAACGAAGGTAGTGTGAACTCTGGGACTGTCAGTTTTGAATGGTTCAGAAATCGGATTAAACAGTCCACAAGTCCAATCGTTATTCCATCTACAGGAATCTGTAATTTGGCCGATACCAGTATTGAATTGGTGTTTAACCCTGCCACCGAATTTTTACTGAGTGATGGTCAAGGTAACCTTGTAGAAAGAAATTTTTCTTGGATAGGTAATGGTTGTTATTTCTTACACGACAACACAAGAATTACGGGGGAGTCAACGGTAAATACCATATTAGAATTTGATTTTTCGAGTACTGGTGGCGCAGGAGATGGTATTCGAGCATTGTGGAATACAGTACAAGCTGGTCGTTTTATTGAGATAAAAAATTTGACATTGAAAAATGTAAGTCCCCAAAATGCTTATCAAATATCTAACATATTAAAAAGTGCCCCTCAGTTACCTGATATTAAAGTATTGCAAAGTCCTTATAATCCTGAGTTTGATTTCCAACTAACGATTAAGGATATTGATGAGGAAACAGGGATGCCGACATTCGTTTCCTGCCATTATACCTTAAATCAGCGTCCGGAGATACTTCATCTTCGTTGGCGTGAAGCCATGATAGAAGATGATATTCCGATTGAGTTTGAATCTAACCATTGCCAAGCCAATTTACTGAAATCCGGACTGACTATAAGATTTGATGAAAACCAAAAGTATGTAAAAGGAAGTACTTACGAGTGGCATTATAGTGGCTATGCTGGTACAGGCATTTTATGCGTGGGCGATAGTAAAGTGACCATTGAAAATGTGACAGTTTTGGGATTTGAAAAAGGAATTGTGCTGAATTCAACCCTTTTGAGCAAAATCAGTAATTGTAATATATTCTCCTATTCTCCCTTTTCTGGCGTTGGTATTTGGTACACGGCAAACTATATATCAGGTATTGGTGCTGCCGGCGTGAATAATATACATTTAGTTGAAAACACGACAATAGGCGATTTTGGCGCGGGCATTTGGCAAGAATCTGGGCTTGTGCATACTATAAGGCAGATAGATTTTGAAAGTACGCGCATTTGTGTAAGAATGGGGGATATGGCCTATGCATCCTATGAGAACTTATATACGGAAGGCGTATGTCAACATGGCGGGGCTATATTTGAAACTACAGGTAATATTCGGTCAATTTCCATTACAAATAGTGGCTTCTATCCACGCGTTTTTAATCCGGTCATTAGAAATAAACATTTCATTGCTGACGGTTATAATTATGATATTGACAACTTGAATTTTTCAAATAATACCGTTTATTTTACCGATGTCCCTGCTCCGGATAAGCTGGAAAAGATGAAGAAAAGGTTCATAATGGGAGCTGATAGCATACGCAATGCTTTTTGGAATTCAACTTTTGCGATTAGCTCTCCTCCTGGCAATATTCCTAGGGAGGATGCGCTGTTTGATCATAATCCAAGCAATGCTTATCTCTTTTTGTCTAACCCTCCTTTGGGAAATACAAAAGGTCTTGGCATAGGAACAATGGCTCCAAAGGCCCATTTACACCTAAGACAATGGAGCAATAATTCTTTTTTAGGAGTACCGGCCCTCCCTCTTTTACAGATAGAAGGCACAGGAGAAAATAAAAACAAATCATATAAGATAGAGAACAATTTAAATACAATAGGACATACAATCGGACTGGGTTCTGCCTTTGACAACGACCCGGTTCCCAAAGGATTTTTTAGAACTACGGTAGAAGCCATCACTTATGTCGGCAATTCGTTAGTGAATGCCTACATTTATCCAATCAAAAATGAACAGTACTTGGTTGCGGAAGTAACCATTATTGTTGCGACTGATGGTGGTGGAGTTGGAGCATATTGGAAAATTAGGGCTTATGTCAGAAAAGCAGGCAATGAGTTAATAATTATTTCTAAAGTATTGGATGAGGAAGTAGTTGAAAATCCGGGATTCCTACCCTTAACAATTGAAGCAGAAACGTCGGGTAGCAACGCCATCGTTTTCAATGTACATCAAGGAGATAGTAGATTTACGGGTATTTGGGTGATAAATATTGAGATCACCCAATCTGCGCGGTAACTATTAATAAAGCGTTGAACACTCTTATATCTCAATCATATTTGTAAATTAATAACATGTTGGTGTGCAGGACAAGCGTGTTGGGCGGGGTAATCTTCGCCTGTGAAGGCTGAGGTCAGACACATTTTATTTATCGCTAGTGCAGACATCAGTTTTGTATGACTTGTGAGATTACGCTTCGGTACAACGACTATAAATATTCCACGAAATTTCTTGCCGCTTGGCTTTTTATTGTCATACTACAATTATCATTAAACTAATTCATCATGAACCAATTTTACAAAATCACACTTATTGCATTTATTTTTAGTTGTTTGGCAGCACCTATTTTTGCACAAACAACCTACACTTTTACCACTGCGGGCAACTGGAACGTCGCTGGGAATTGGGCGGGCGGCAATTATCCGCCTCAACCGCTACCTAGTGGTGATTTTATAGTCATTGATGCGAATTGTACACGAACAGCCGACCTGACGATGGGTGGAACCCTGACGGTTAATCCAGGTAAAATTTTGGATCTTTTTTTTACTTATGATGGTTTTGATCATATATTTACGAATAATGGAACTGTTAATAATTATGGAACAATAAGATTGACCACGTTCATTTTCCATAACAATCCCGGAAAAACAGTCACTAATTTT
>JAAFHO010000327.1 GCA_013297575.1 Chitinophagales bacterium | reverse complement strand
ATGCGCCACCAGATCGCGGCCATAAGCAATCAATTCGGCATCTGCATCGGTGGTAGCCAAGTAAGGATCGGGAGCATTCCACACTTTTAATGGGTCAAAAATAGGCCATAATTGCTGGCGTTGAGCGATCAATTGTTGTTGCCGGAGATTGTAATCGGTGTACATCGCAATAAAACCACCGATGCTCATCAGCAGGGTAAATCCGAGCAATAACCGACTTCCCGAACCCAAATATTGGAGTGGTTTGCGGGATTCGGCACGCAATGCAGGGTTTTCGTTGATTTTTTTGATAAAAAAACGAATACCACTGCTGATAAAAACTAAGCCTATTGCTAAGGTGGCAATCACCAACCATAAAACTGGGTAATAGATACTGGTGCTCATAGCGTTATTCTTTTAGGAATGGTGTTGGAATAAAGGTACAAATTCAGGCTTCAGATTTTGGTCTCAGATTTTCTGTTTTTTTGCGCGAATAGCCGACCTATTTAAGTAGAAAAAGAGGGGATATGAGGGCAAAAGATGTGCATCAATCTGTACCTTTATTTCGACACCATTCCTTATCGTTCCTCGCAAAGGTGCGGCTTTTATTTTATGCAAGTTGTGACTTTTATCACGATAAAGAAAAAGCATTTGTCCAATTAAAAATTTTGTAAAAAGCCTATCTCTTTTCTAATCTGTTCCGCTGATTTTCACATAAAAAAGCCTACCTTTGCGGCGCAAAAAAGAGATAACTTATTGTTTTTTGCAAATTTTCACTAAAATTATCCAAAATAATATGGCACTCCTTAAAAAAGGCTCAAAATGGTTTAGTATCTTCCACCTAAAATGCCCACGATGCCATGAAGGGGAGATGTTTAAAACGGGAAGTTGGTCTTTTGTAAAGTCATTTGAGATGTACGAACGGTGCCCAAAATGTGACCTGAACTACTTTCCCGAACCCGGTTACTACTACGGAGCCATGTTTATTTCCTATATTTGGATGGCTTGGTTTTGCCTCATCTTTATGGCTGTTTTCTTTTGGGGATTAGATCTCCCACAAAATACCGCTTGGGCAATGCTTATCGTTTTCATCGCTATTAATTTTGTGTATATATTCCGTATTTCAAGGTTGATGTGGATCAATATCAACGTGCGGTATAATCCCAATGCCATTGAAAAATATGGAAAAAAGGAAGAGCCTGATACTACGAAATAGTTGCCAAGGAATGAGATTTTAATACCTTTATTAAAATCTCATTCCTTACTTCCTATCAATGCGGCAATCTTTCCCTCACATACCCATATACCCAAGTGCCTACAATAGCACTCAGTAGCGTGACACTTGTCGCCAATGCTCCTGTACCTATTTGGGCAAAAAGCGGTCCCGGACATGCGCCCGTCATGGCCCAGCCAAAACCAAATATTAAACCACCAATGATTTGGCCTTTATTGAAGGTTTTATCTTGGAACGTAATGGCTTCTCCGTGTATCGTTTTAATTTTAAATGTTTTGATCAAAAAAACCGATAACGCACCAATGGCGACTGCTGTCCCGATCACACCATACATGTGGAACGATTCCAAACGGAACATTTCCTGAATGCGGTACCAAGAGACAATCTCGGCTTTGATAAAAACGATCCCGAACAAGATACCAACTGCGGCATATTTCAGGTTGTGCCACCAAGGATGGGTGAGTTGGGATTCATTGACACACATGGCGTCCAAAGAACGCACTTCAAAATCGGTGTCTGGCAAATGTTGTATTGTGGACATAATATGACTAGAGTGCAAGGATGAATGGTAAAAGCAGGTTGGTCATAATAAAACCACCTACCATAAATGAAATAGTAGCAACGAGCGAAGGCCATTGCAAGTTGGATAGCCCCATAATGGCGTGTCCGCTGGTACATCCTCCGGCGTAACGGGTGCCGAAACCTATCAAAAAGCCGCCCACGACCATCAGTATAAACCCACGAAGCGTCATCAGGCTGCTCCAACTGAACAGGTCGCTGGGTACCAAACCATCTATATGTGTGATGCCATTGGCTGCCAGATCGTTGACCAATGCAGGGTGTACCTGTAGCGGTTCCGGATTTTTGAGCCAAATAGAAGCGATGACGGCACCTGCCAATATGCCGCCTACGAAAAAGAAATTCCAAATCTCTTTTTTCCAATCGTACTTAAAAAAAGAAATATTAGCGGGCAGGCAAATTGCGCAAATATGGCGCAGGTTGGAAGAAATTCCAAAACTTTTATTGCCTAAAATAAGTAGCGCGGGTACAATTAGCCCGATCAGGATTCCTGCTGCCCACCAAGGCCAAGGTTGAATAATGAATTGCATGTGTTTGTTGTCAATTTGAATAGTTGCATATTTTGCAATGCAAAGATGTGACTGTATATAAAGATCGGCGTGTGACTTTTATCACAAATGCCTTATTTTATTTTTAGATTAAAGATTGTCTCGTTGTCCACATCATCACCCCCATAGCCCCCTGTACCTTTGTGTCATCAAACAGCATGAAAAACGATGAATTGTTTTTCACCACATTTAATTCATAACTAAAAAACAGATTATGCGACACTTCATTTCAGCAGCCCTTCTTTTTATGGTCTGTGCAGCAGTAGCACAAACTGTAGATTTTGCGACAACAGCACCTAGCAAAAAAAGCGAATTAGTACCTTCTATATACTATTCTGATACAATTTCGGACGTAAAAATACAAATATTATCAGAATCAACAAAAATGATTGATCTTTCACCGGATGCGTTGTCTCAAGAAGTATCAACAACATTGCCAGCAGTAAAGTTTTTTCCATCTAGTGTATCGGATTACTGGCCTGCATTCGATTCCGCACCAAGTCTGTTATTTGCTTTGTTGGGTATGTAGGTGTTGGGGCTTGTTGTTTCTTTACTGGCGAGTAGTAGCCGACGTGGGTGAAATTTGAATCTCATTCCTTAATAACAATAGCCACAAATTTACTTTAAATAAGCCGCTACAAAAGCCTGTAAATCAGCACCATGCAAGTTTTTGGCTACCACTTTGCCCGTGGCATCAAGCATAAAATTAGCAGGGATGGTGGTAATGCGTAGCGTTTCTAGTAAAGGTGTGGCATCACCGCTGAGGTGTGAAGCATGTGGCCATACAGCATTGTCCTTGGTAATGGCTGCTTTCCAAGCGTTAGGATTGCTATCAATGGAATAGCCCACTATTTTCAATCCACTTTCTTTGTATTGCGCCCAAAGAGGCGATAATACCTCCTTGTTTTCGCCACGGCAAGGCATACACCACGAAGCCCATACATCTAAAATGGTGAGTCGGCTACCCAAAAGTACATGCACATTCAGCGTATCACCCGAGGCCATAGGGAGTAAGGCATTGGGAAATTGGTCACCTATCATAACTGGCAACCGTGCTTTGTTGCCAGTTTGGCAAAGTTGCTGTACCCACGGATTTTCAGGATCTGCTGCACCCCATTTTTGACATTGACCAAATATAAATTCCGGTACACGTTCATAATCACCCGCCGGACTTACCCATCGGATAGCCATGAGCGCGGGCCAAAGCGATGCACTGGAATCAGCAAAATCCATCATAGGCTGCCTGTATCTGCGAAGGGCATCTTCGTGTGCTAAGAGTGTATTTTCGTCCAAATGTGCTGTTGGCGTAAGTAAATCTTGCTCTTTTTGATAGGCTTTGTGTCGTATATCGCGGAGTTGTAATAATTTTAACTGTTCCTGTGACGGATTTTTAATGCCAAATGTGGCTTGAAAAAGATCCGATTCCGCAGTTATTTCGAGATGATCGCCATATTGGAGTACTAAAGGTATATAATTGGAAACCATAGGGTTATCATCCATCAGTTGGTTGTTAAAGCGATTGCCTACTTTTTGAATACACAATTGCACCAATATTTTTTCTTTAATCTCAAAGATGGGTTTGAATTCAAAATAACCATCTTCCGCAATGGCCGCCGAGTCCAGCACCACCCCGCTATAATTTGTACCAATTTCCATAAAATTACGAGGCTGTACCATATACACCATCGGTTTCCAAGCCGCCGAACGCTGAATATGTCCACTGATGAGCGGCGGTGTTGGTGCGCTGCATTGGGCATGTTGTAGCCATAAGAGGATAAAGAGCGAAACGGGCAGTTTTTTTGTGAAAATAGACATGTTAAAAGCAGATCTAGTAAGTATAGTTCAAAATTACATTAAAGTGAGACATGTTGACTCGATTAATAACATATCGGTCGTTGCCATAAGTATTGCCCATTCGGCCTTTCCAAACATATAATACCTGCGCTTGAAGCCCTTTTAAGTTCCCCCCGAAGGCATAGCGTGCATCAAAGTTGAATTGCCGAAATGCTGGAAAAGCGTATTTATTAAGATATACATTTTTTACATCGGGTAGATAAAAATGGCCATAACCCACCCCAATTTGTACCGTTTTTAGCGGCGTTTTCCAGTTGGCTTTTAATGTTGCGGCGTGTACATCGCCACTGCCTTCTATGCGCTCACGTGGCATAAAGGTATAAAATGATTCACGACCCCATTCGCGCGGTGTGAGGAAACGCCCATCCGCTGTAATACGCGTATAGGCGGCCAGTATCTGCCATGCGCCCTTTTCCCAACCCATTTGCGTGCTGATACTATTGGAAGAACCACCTTTAATAAAATAAGTTTTGCTGGCATCGTTATTACCTCCGGCGGCTAAAGCATTTTGGTGGACTACTTGAAACCCAAGTAGTACTTTATGGCCATTTGTAAGTGGATAAGTGTAATCTGCTTGAGCAAATACAGTATTAAATATCTGTTCCACATACTGCTCCCAAACCTGTAATTTTAGGTTCCGACCAATGTTTTGTTTGAGTCCGAGCAGACCAATTCCCTTACTTTTTAAGTGTTCAGGATAGCCACTCGTTGTACCGTCGGGATTAAGTCCACGCGGATAAAGCCCAATAGACTCGCCTACGCTGTACCACCTGACTGTGCTACGAGGGGAAACGCGCCAAATCCATCCACCTTCTATTTTGATAGGCAAATTTGGATTAAACTCCGCCCAAATACCACCAACTGCGGTGGGGCGCATACGTCCATCCTGAAAATTAATAAAAGGTGTTTGGATACCTTGTTGTCCAAGTGTTACCCGCCATTTTTGGCGTTCATAGCGCAGCCAAAACGCTTCCATTCGGTTGAGATCTTTGCGATTATTGGGGTTTTCTATATCAAAAAGCCCAATTTCATAGCGGTTACCGGCACCTGTGAGGCTGTCTTTTGAACCCAGATCGGAAGAGTGAAGGTTATAGTTGAATACGCCGCCTATCCCAAAACTAAATCTGTGAAAAGGAACCGTTTGGAACGAGAGTCCACCGCCTGCTGCCAGCGCATTGTAATCCGTTAATTGCTTCGTATTGTCGGTTGCCATAAAAAAGGTTCGGAAATATCCTTGGAAATGCCCATTTTTAAATGCTCCGTGTAAAGTTTCTGTTGGATGGTGTTGTCCTAATGTATCATTATGGGCAATCGTATTTTGTGCCGATATGCTCCCAATACTGATTTGGAATAAAAAGAATATTAAAATTAGATTTTTTATGTGTTTTAAACATAAAAATGGCTGCCAACTGGCGTGTTGGCAGCCATTTTTTTAAGAAAAGTAAATACTTAGCCCACTCCCATTTCGGCCAAAAAAGGTCAATTTTTAGCCATACTACTTCGGCAGGCTCAGTATAAATTCGCCATTTTTTTCGTCCGATGCGCTGCATCGAACTCAAAAAAGTGGCTCGTCTGACCAAAAATTGCCTGCTTTTTTGACTCGAAACCGTTGGGCTAAGTTTTTACAAAAGAAGATAATAATATGAAGCAACAATTACTCTTGGTTTTTCTTTTTGTGCTCAGCGCCATTGCTGCACATACACAAACCATCACAGGTACAATCACTTCTGCCGAAGATGGATCCGTGCTACCGGGTGTTAGTGTGGTAGTTAAAGGTACCAGAAACGGCACAACGACCAATCAAAATGGTAGTTTTGAGTTGGCTGGCGCACAAGGCGCAACACTGGTATGCGCTTTCCTGAGTTATGAAACGCAGGAGGTAGTTGTTGGTAATCAATTAGTTATAAATATTGTACTCCAACCCAGTGATGGGCTTTTGAAAGATGTAGTGATCGTGGCTTACGGTACCGTTAAAAAAAGCGATCTCACGGGTTCTATTTCCTCTATTTCTTCCGAAGACCTAAGCCGTACTGCACCTGTTTCGCTAGATCAGGCTTTGCAGGGGCGTGCAGCGGGCGTACAGGTTACACAGGTAAGCGGGCGACCTGGTGGACAAACTTCCATCCGAATCAGGGGTAGTAGTTCCATCAACGCGGGTAACGAACCGCTGTATGTCATAGATGGTATGCTCATCACCAGCGATAATGGAGAAACCAATGCAGGAGGTACCGCTGGTGCAGGCTTGAATGGACTGTCTGCCATCAATCCAGGCGATATTGAGCGTATCGAAATACTGAAAGATGCTTCCGCAACAGCATTATACGGCTCAAGGGGCTCTAATGGGGTCGTGCTTATTACGACCAAACGAGGTAAGGCTGGCCGTTCTTCTGTATCATTAGACACCTATTATGGTGTGCAGCAAGTTTCCAAACAATTGAACATGCTCAATGGCGAAACTTTTGCTAATTTTAT
>JAAFHO010000326.1 GCA_013297575.1 Chitinophagales bacterium | reverse complement strand
CAGTCGCATTACGCCTCCACCGTTGCCCATCGCACTGTTTTTGAGAAAGGTGCAGTATTGGATATATGCCGATACCGATCCTGTACCGCTGCCATTGAGCAGGATACCGCCGCCATTATTTCGGGCGAAATTTTGGGTAAATACACAATGGCGTATCCTCGGACACGCAGCGCCATCGGTTGCGTTGACATAGAGTGCGCCGCCACATTTTCGTCGGTCATAGTAGGAGGTATTACCCGAAAAATCGGCTTGTCCATGCTGAAACACAAAACCCTCCACAACGGTACTGCTATCTGGATTGGTCATGTACATAATATTGTAGCTATTATCGGTACTGTCGTTGGGTGTTCCTATATCACCACTCAATACTACTTTATGGGTAGTTATATTGCGTTGATCAATCACTGTCTCATCGCCCTTAAATCCGCCATAGAGTTTTACCCCAGACTGCGGAAGAAAAGACGTGTTGCGATCATTGGTACTCGTAGGGTAATAGGTACCAGCAGCCACCCATATTTCATCCTTGGCTGTGGCCAAGCCAAGTGCTGCTTCTAATTTTGTAAAAGCACTTGCCCAACTTGTCCCATTATTGCCGCCTGTAGCGGCTTGGTTGACATAATAGTGGGTTTGTGCAGTGGCTTGGCAGGACACGAGGAGGGTAAATAGTAGTGCGTAAATATGTTTCATAATGTATTTGTAGTTTTGGCTTACAAAAATATTTGTGTAATGCGTTGGTTAAAAGAATGTTTTTCAAAAACATGATTGTTTTGTGTAAAAATTAATACGCAAATGTAACAACTAATTATTATCTAGTATATAAAATCACTTTCATTAACATTTATAAAAAAACTGTGCACCATACGGCCAAGCGGGTTCGCTTATGGTGCACAGGAATGGATGGAGCGGTTTTAGATTTTGTCTATTTTCGCCTTCTCAACTTGCTCAATAATCCATTTACAAACTGCTTAAACTTATTTATTTTTACACTAGGATTTCCAGGGGAATTCACTATTAGATTCCAAGTAATATCAGATGGGAAATTTAATACTTTATCTCCCCAAACTGGCGTAACAGGATTATTCTTAGACAAGAAACAATTATCAGCACTCACAAAGCCGTCCCCGGTTGTTTTTATCCAAATAAAATTACCCGTTTTTGAAAAACGCATTTGTGTCCAGTCTTCCAAAGTAGGCAAGAAACCGCCATATGCGCCCGCTGAATTAGGCAAATACCTGCAATTGCCAATTTCTATTGTACCCAAATCAGAATCAGCACCTATACCAAAAGAATAATTACCCGATTGAGGTTGATTTCCTTCGTTTGCAGCAGGCTGAAAACCAAAGGCTTCATCGTCCTTCATTATAGTCATTGTAAGCGGTTTAGTCGGGTCTGCCTGAATCAATACTTTTAGGTTAGAATCGGCATACGGGAAACCATAAGAATTGGAGGTTTCGTGCAGTACTTGAGCATAAGCATTGCCTATTCCTTGGTCAAAAGGGCTAAGAAAAGGGTAATTAGCACTGTAATTGATGCCGCTTGGTTTAAAATAGCCCTCGTGCATACCGATCAATAAATTCCTGAATACCGAATTGGTAATGGTATTTCGATCTATTGTAATTGGGTCTTTATTCACTACTTTGCCATCTTTCACGGTCGTATTACCCTCGTTTTGCTGAATCGTAGTACCATTGTATATCAAAGATCCTCCATCACAGCGCAAAATAAGTTCCGAGGTAAATTGCCCTTTAAGTATCGTAAACGTATCGCCTTCGGCACTGGTCAAATTAATAATTGGATCGGTGTCGGCAACAGCTTTAAGGAACGATCCTGTAAATACTTTTTTGGGACCAATTGGCTTGTCAGAAGTAATCACGAGTTTAGCCCCTGCATTCATCAACACAATCAAATAGTCATCAAAGGTAGCATAACTTTTGGGCTTGACATTAGGGCCTACTATTTTGGTTTGCCCCGAACGGCAAGTTACTATAGCCGATTTATCTTTGGTGGTCAATGCCGTTGTTTTTAGTTGGTCAATGATACCCTTAATTGGCTTATTGTAACCCAAAGAAAAAACCTTTCCTTCTAAATCTGTTCCTGAAAGAGCCAATGGAAGCCCCAATAGATCAACATTGCTCAGGTTGATCCATATACCTTGATCTGTGCTTTGTTTAGTAAACTCAATCCAGCCGTAATACTGGTCACCTTCGGGTACTGGCTGTTTGGGTGCTGTGGGGAAACTGCCGTATCCGATATACAAACGCCCAGCGGTTACTTCCTCCATGGAAATGGTTTTCGGGGTTGTTTGTAGTATCGCAGGGGTATTCGCTACTATTCCAGTCAAATTCTTGGAGGCATCCGCAGTAAATAGGACATTAAGTAGCGCATCATCGCCTCTCCTATTTGCAATATTAATGGTGAATGAATTGGCCATGGTTATATTATTTTAAATGTTGATGAAAATATTTTTTAGGTTTTTTAGAACTTTTATATCCCAAACCCGGAGTTGTGCCTAAAACATGAAAAATATCCAACTGATATTGTTTTTACACAACTCCGAGCATCATAGAAATTAGTCCAACTTGTCGATACGCACCCTTATATCTGCTTTTACTAAATCGGTTACAGCAATGGTTTGTTTCATCAAATCTTCTACCTTCTTAGTCGGGTGAATTTTTTTGAAATAAGCCTCGAACCACGGTGTAAAATACGATTTCATGTCTTTATAAATGTCAATTGCCGCCAATTCGTAAGGTTCAGAAGAGCCAAAAGGCATTTCTTTCTGCATTAATGCCCAACCTTCCATTTGACCATCTTTTATGCGGGCTGCATGGACGGGTTTCCAAATATCGGCTTCCATCTTGTTGTGATCGGCTTGCGTTTTTCCTTCTGGTACTTTAAAATAATTGCAAACACTTACGATATTATCGCTGAGTTTATCCGCAAAAACGCCATCTACTTGCGACCAAACTTCGTCTTTTATCAAAGTCCTGATTTCGTCGGTGCGGTTGATTAGTGCAATCTCGTCCTCTGTGAGGAGCGATTTCCAGTTCTCCGGCATAAAGTTTTCTGAAAAGTGACCAGCGATTTGATCCGTACCGAGATAAGCATTGCGGGCAATATAATTGTACTCCGCGCTTGCTCCCGAAGGTGATAATACTGCCATCAATCCCCAGCCATCCATTTTGCCGGCTTTCTTTTTGGCAGCATGGATTTTTTTCCACGCCTTTTCGAGTTTGATGTATTCTGCGTGTTTGCCCGGTGCTACTTTGATATAAGAATAGACAACGTAAGTAACGGGTTTGTCCGTTTGAGCGGAAAGTGTGTTGGTTTGGCCAATAAGGATGGCAAAAAGCAGCATCCAAAGGCGATTTAAAGCATTTCTCATAATTGTTGAAAATTTAAAAAGTGAATTAATAGGTTTATTTCTTTTCAGGATCCAAATAATCTACTCGTATCCGTATATCGGCTTTGACTAGATTGGATACGGCATCGGTTTGTTTCATCAGGTCTGCTATCTTTTTGGTGGGGTGTACTTTTTTAAAATAATCACTAAATACGGGTGATAAATACGTTTTCATGTCTTTATACTGGTCAATAGTAGCCATTTCGTATGATAAGGAAGAGCCAAACGGTATTTCCTGTTGCAATAAAGCCCATAATTCCATTTGACCATCTTTAATACGGGCGGCGTGGATAGGCTTCCATATATCGGTCTCCATTTTGATAAAATCGGCTTGTCCTTTTCCTTCGGGTACTTTAAAAAAATTGAACACACTAATGGGTTCTTTCATCTTAACAGCAGGTTTTATAACCTTACTGGTATCTTCCGGTGGTTGCACAACATCTACGAATGACCATACTTCGTCTTTGACCCAAGTCCTGATTTCGTTGGTGCGCTTTACTAAATCCACTTGATCAGCATACATCAACATTTCCCAGTTGGCAGGCAAATATGGTTCGGTGAGGTATCCGTCCATTTGGTCAACATTGAGCACGATGCGGGTAATGTAATTGTATTCCGATTCAGCACCGCCAGGCAATAGCACCCGGAGCAATCCCCAATCCAGGATTTTTCCTGCTTTTCTTTTTGCGGTATGTATTTTTTTCCAAGCCTGCTCGAGTTTCAGGTATTCTTCATTTTTGCCATCGGCAACCTTCATATACGAATAGATGGTGTAAGTGGTGGTGGTGGCGGGAGTGGTTTTGGGCGTTACTATTGGAGTTGGAATTTTAGTTGGGGCTGTTTTTGGGGTTTGCCCAGAGAGTGGCACTGGCCCCATAAGGATGGCTACGAGCAACATCCAAATGCAATTTAAAGCGTTTTTCATTTAAAAAAAATTAAAAAAGGTGATAGATAAAAAAGGCACTTTTAAAGTATAAATAATTGATATACAATAATTTACAATTTAAAAAAAGTACAAGTAGCCGTTATGTTTTTTTGCTACTGTTTTTTGATACGACAAAGGTGGGGATTATCTGGATGTCGCAGAACCACATGATGATGTGGTAAGAGAGGATAAAAAGGGGCAACGCGTAGAAAGTCCTAATTCACTTACGGCAGAAAGGTTGCAACAAATAAATAACAATGTACCCCGTATAAATACCTGTTCTTATAAATCAGGTATTTATACGGTGTATCTATATAATTGCAAAATTATAATTGCAATTGAAAACAAAGTTAAAATAATATATCTACACTTAAAGATAAACCTTTTTTAGTTATACACTAAAATGACGGCATCCGCAACACCACCTTGAAGCCATTTTCGCGGCTCACTTCAAGTGTTCCGCCCATTTTTTGCGCCCTCATCTGCATATTTGAAGTGCCTAGCCCTGTGGTTTTGTAGTTTTTTTCAGGCAATTGTCCGTTGTCGTGGATACTCATTTCAAACCCAGCAGGTGATTTTTTCAGATGCACCAGCACCGTATCGCCATTGGTGTGTTTAGCGGCATTAGTGACCGCTTCCTTATAAAGTAGGTAAAGATTTTGGCGAATTTCGGTGGAAAGGGATTGTTTTAGGGATATGTTTTCTAGTGTAATATCAAAACGGATGTCTTTGGGCGTAAGGGACTCCTCTGCGTGCTCGCGCATACGATCGAGCAGATTTTCCATTTTATCCTTGCGTGCATCTATGGCCCATACGGTATCGCGCATGTGCGCCATGGCATTACGGCTGATTTCGCTGATACGACGCAATTTACCCTTGTCTTTTTCAGTGGCACTCAATTCCAATGATTCCGATTGCATGGCCAAACCCGCCAACATAGTGCCTACATCATCGTGTAAGTCGCTGGAAATTTGGACACGTAGCCTTTCTATTTTGAGGGCTTGCTGGAGGCGGTACCAAAACCAACCGTAAACAACCGATGCCGTAGCGAGTGTGCAGAGCAAATAAAACCACCAGGTATTGTAGAATGGTGGGCTGATTTTAATGCCAATACTACACGCCTTTTCATGGAGTACACCATCGGAATTGGTGGCTTTTACCTCAAAAGTATAATTACCCGGTGGTAGATTGGGGTAACGCACCATATTCTTGTTGCCATTGGAAACCCATGCTTCGTCGTATCCTTTTAACCGATAAAAAAACTGATTGGCACTTGGATCGCTGTAATCGAGTACTGCAAATTGAAAAGTAAGGGTATTGTTTTTATAGCCAAAACTTAGGCTTTGACTTAGATTTAGATTTAAATCTTTTTCGGCAATAGGTTGATCGTTTACATAGATTTGTGTGATTTGGACAGGCGGCTGCGTATTCAACAGCGTGACTTGCTCTGGCTGAAACACGTTTAAACCATTATTTCCCCCTAGCCAAAAGTAGCCGGAAGCATCGGAGATAAAACTACCATCAGAAGCACCCACAGAAGCCAAACCATCGGCTCTACTAAAACGGTGGAATTGTTTTTTAGATAGATCATACCGCAATAGGCCATTAGTACCCGACAGCCAAAGCAAACCATTTTTATCCGATAACACATTGGAAAAGAAGTCGTTAGGAAGTCCGTCATTGGCTTCGTTGAGCAGGTGCATTTGCCAAGTACCCGATGCAATTCGGAGCAAACCTCTGGAAGTGGCGGCAAAAATAGTACCGTCATTGGTTTCCAAAAAACGGTTGCAAATACCCGTATTATTGAACGCCTTTAGCAATTCCAGGCCATTGGAAGTTTCCTTAAAAACAAGCAATCGCTCGGTTTCGTCGGCGATAAAAAAGTGCCCACTCTTATCTTGAAAAATAGCCGTAATGACCTGCAAATGGTAGGGATTAAGATCATGCCAAGGCAATAAAGATACTTGTTCGATATGCGTGGACAAGTAAAATGCAGCATTGCCCATGGCGACCAATTGGCGGCCATTATTTAATTTTATACACGCATTGATACGGTCGGCATTGGTGCTGGGAACACTCAATAAATAGGCTAAGCGGAACTCAAATTCTTTTTTTTGTGCATTAAAAAAGAGCAAAGTATTGCCATTTATGCCCCAAATTTGGCCGGTAGAGTCTTGGAAGAGGTTATCCAATGGAGGTAAGTTAGACCGCTCGTTAGGATAAAGGAAGTTTTTGAAAAATTTATGTTCCTGCTGCAATACCCTATTCTGGTTAAAGATCAAAATACCAGAATCTTGGCTACTGCACCAAATATTTCTTTTTTCATCTTCAAAAACAGTAAGTATAATTGAAC
>JAAFHO010000325.1 GCA_013297575.1 Chitinophagales bacterium | reverse complement strand
GCCTTTTTAAAATACACCCCATGTCTTGTGGGCGTATAATTCCAATCTGTAAACAACCTAGGTGCCCACATAGGGTCAAAAACCCAAACCACCCATGAAATTTCTCTTCCGTCGCAGTATTTTGTAATCGCATCGCCATAGGATTCGTCACTGATAACGGGAATATGCGCGCCAGATTCTTCTGCGCCACTAAAACCAATTTCGGTAAGGAGCACCGGGTATTTTTCTTTTACGTAACCCCAATCTTTGGTCCATTGTGCTTCCCAAGGTTTTTGCCTTTTCATGGGATAAGGATGGGAAACATAAGCAATACTATCGGCATTAATCGGCTTTTTAGCAATTTCAGTGAGATCATAAGCCCAATCAAAACCCGCCACGAGCGGAATAGATGTATTGCCATTGGCACGGATAATACCGATCATTTCTTCGTTGAGGGCTTTCCAGTCGTCCCAAGTACACGTTCCCAATTCGCCCCGTATCGTAGTGGGTTCATTAAAAAGTTCTAAAAATGCTACCGTATTGTTGCCTTTAAAATGCTGCGCAATCGTGCGCCAAAAGTCGAACGTTTCTTTTTGGGTGGTGTCGTAATCATCGTTTTGGTACATTTCTGTCCGCAAATTACCGATACTGTGCCAATCAATAATAACATAAATGCCCTGTGAACGTGCCCATAGCACGCCATCGTCGAGTATTTTTAGGTACTTTTCTTTGCCCAGTCTGCGCCAAGCGGCAGGATGCACAGGGAATCGAGCAATATTGGCGCCCCAGTTTTTCATTTCCTCAAAATAGGCTTTGTTCCAATGTCCAATACGCAACAATCGTTCTGGGTCGCTGGCATTTAAGCCCCTGAAAATGAACGTACTATCGTTTTCGGTAACGAATCTATTGCCATTGACACGTATGTGTTTTAGATCGGCAACTTGCGCCATTGCGCAATAGGCAAATAGCGAAAAGAGTGTAATTGAGATGTATCTTAGCATGAAATTCAAGATGAGCGTAATTAAGAGTGGGACGCAAAGATAGGTTCGGATTATTTATTTGCAAATAGAGATCCCGTATTATTCCGATATTTTGGAACAATGTTATTGTCTTGTTCTGCGAATTAAAGATTTGTCAGGAAGGGTATTTCTGACATTAAAATTGCTTGGGTCAAATATACAGATTCCGATAGATGCTTTCAAGTCAGGTCTATACTTTCTCGGAATGGAGGACACTAAAAACCATCAGGTACTTGTGTACAAAGCAGTGAAGGTAGGAAACTAAATGTAGTATATTATCTTTAAAAATTGATAGCACTCATTACAAAATTGCGCTTCTTTGATGCGGGAAGTTGATTTGATATTATTTAAATTTCATTCCTCAATTAAAAGATGTTCTGAATTCAGTGGGCGTCTGGTTTGTTTTGCTTTTAAATAATTTATTGAATGATTGAGGATGTTCAAATCCTAATTGATAAGCAATCTCACTTACAGACAAATTCGTAGTTGTTAAGGTTTCTTTTGCTTTTTCAATAAGTTTATTGTGGATATGTTGTTGGGTGTTTTGTCCTGTAATTGTTCGTAACATATCACTTAAATAGTTGGCAGATACACCTAATTGCTCTGAAATGTATTGTACTGAGGGTAGTCCAAATTTTTGAACCAATTCATTATTAAAATAATCGGTCAGTATATTGTCTAATTTGGTCAATAGGTCATTGCTGGCCATTTTTCTGGTTAAAAATTGTCGATTGTAAAATCTGTTACAATAATTCAAGAGTAACTCAAGGTGCGCAATCATTACATCTTGGCTAAATTGATCAATAGAAGTTTGATATTCTTGCTCAATATTTTTGAATATTCCTTCCAGCATTTGCTCTTCTCTATCTGAAAGATGCAATGCTTCATTGACAGCATAAGAAAAAAAGCCATATTCTTTTATCTTTTTTCCTAATGTATAATTTAGAATAAAATCGGCGTGAAAAACTAACCACCAACCCGAAACTTTGTAGTTCTCTGCGCTACTCACCGATAACACCTGCTTCGGCGATGTCATTGCCAATACACCTTCATTAAAATCGTAATAATGCTGTCCGTATTTGAGTTTACCATTCAAATTTTTTTTCAGTGAAATACCGTAAAAGTTAAGAACAAACTGAACGGGCTCTGTGTGGTTCGACTTTGGCACTGCATCCATGTTAATGAGGCTCACCAATGGATGCAGCGGTTTGGGTAGGCCCACTAATCGGTGTAATTCTGAAATGGAATTAATTATGGTATGT
Source organism: Chitinophagales bacterium (assembly GCA_013297575.1). Classification (GTDB taxonomy): domain Bacteria; phylum Bacteroidota; class Bacteroidia; order Chitinophagales; family Saprospiraceae; genus M3007. Next base: position 4,455 of record JAAFHO010000325.1, on the reverse strand, counting down.
TTTGTGCTATTTTTCATGTTTCTTAGTTATTTTAAAAAATCAGTAGAAACAATTGGGGGTATCCACTACTGTTTCTACTGATTAAGTATTTTATGCACATTTTACTTTTTTGTGACCCGCCACACCCACGCAATGAGTAAAAATTGAATAGGTAATCTTATTATACTTATAACAAAATCCTTATGATTGGTTTGATAATAATCTATACTTTGTGGTACATGAATCACCAATAAAAAAACAACCAATAGTATAATAATAAGTTTTGCTGCCGTCGGACGAGTTTGGACTGGAATAAGCAATACCGCTAATGTTATTTCGATAATCCCACTTATATAAATTAATGTATTTTTTAATGGAATCCAAGGTGGTATCATTGCAGTGTACTGTTCAGGCACTATAAAGTGCATCGTTCCCATAAATATGAAAAGCGTAATGAACAGATAGAGCAAGATATTTTTTACAATTTTCATGTTATAAATCGTATTTGTAAGCAACTAAATTTTCGGATACCGCCCAAAGTTTTTGCGCTAAATTTTGATCGTATGAAGTATCACTTGACGGTACCAATTCAGGGTATCCTTTTAGTTCATTCATTTTAGTCGGACCAAAAAACTCTCCACCTTTTAAGTTGGGTGCTGTTGCCGCTCTAAGGATAGGTAATACGCCCATATCCACTTTTTGCGCCAAAATTACATTCATTATCTTCATTATAAACCCGGCATCTTTTTGAAGGTTGGTGGCGGTATAACCCGGGTGAGCAGCCGTTGCTATTGTATTAATATTGGCCGCCTTTAACCGTCGGTCAAGTTCATAGGTAAACAATAAATTTGCCAGTTTACTTTGTGCGTAAGCCTTTTTTGTGTCAAAATTTTGAGAAAAACTTAAATCATCCAATTGAATAGACGGCTCAAAATCTTGACCTTGTGTTTTTTTATGTAGGACACTACTTTGGGTAACTACCCGACTGTTCGGCGTTGTTTTTAACAAAGGCAGTAATAATCCAGTGAGCAAAAAATGTCCCAAATGGTTTGTTGCAAACTGTAATTCGTGTCCCTGTTTTGACAAATTCCTTTGAGGTGTCCACATAATACCCGCATTATTGAGCAGTAAGTCAAGATGATTGTATTTCATTTTTACTTTTTCAGCAAATTGCCTCACCGAGTCTAAATCTGAAATATCCATCAGCATTACTTCAATATCAGCATTTGGCAACCCTTGTTTTATAGATTGCACCGCATTATTACCTTTTTCAAGGTTGCGCACGGGTAAAATTAGTTTACCCCCTTTTTGGCTGAGTATTTTAGCGGCTTCAAGGCCAATACCACTGGTAGCACCTGTGATGATAATTGTTTTACCTTCTTGGCTCGAAATTTCATTCGTTGCCCAATTTTTATTTGCCATATTGCATTGTATTTTGTTCGGTGCAAAGGTCTGACTAAATAAAAATCTGGAATTATCCAAATTACGGATAGTTGTAGCCAAAATGTGGTAATAGGAAAAATGTTAGTGTTACTGACGAAATCAATAAATATTACCTACGGTTTTTGATAAGTATCAGGACATATTATTGGGTGTCTTGATACTTAGGAATGGTGTTGGAATAAAGGTACAAATTCAGGCTTCAGATTTTGGTCTCAGATTTTCTGTTTTTTTGCGCGAATAGCCTACCTATTTAAGTAGAAAAAGAGGAAATATGAGGGCAAAAGATGTGCATCAATCTGTACCTTTATTTCGATACCATTCCTAAGCGTACTTTGGGAAACTTAGTAAATGTATTTCCTGCAAACGGAATGAGCAGTAAAAGATTTTAAAGACGGAGGGGAATGGAACGTTATCATCTATTTGTTTTTCCCGGAAACGCTTTTGGCTGAATACGAAAAGTATTAGGCTTGTTGCGTTAGGAGCGGACGAGCCATGAAATTAGAGATTTTGGGCTGATTGAGGCTCTTTTTCGAGTTCGTAGCAGCACGACAGAGTTTTGAGTCAATGATTTAGTCCGTACGCTTACTTATTTTAGTCACCACAAATGAAGCCCCTTTTTCCCAGATCAGATAATAAATACCACTACTAAGGTTGGTCATGTTGATATCCATTTGTTGAGGAGCATTAGTCCAACGCCGCAAACTAATACCGTTAGTAGAATATAGTGAAAAATTACCCCCATCTGCAGGAGCTAGCACCGTGCAAATGCTGGATACAGGATTGGGTGCAATGCTCAACAACAAAGAACGATCATAAGGATTAGACACTGCTGATTCAAAAGAAACCTGCGTAAAAGTAGTGTTCGTATAAATCGGGCTATTATAGTCAAAATAAATGGCTGCCTGATTGAGTAAAGGAGTGCCGATGGGTAATGCACGCTTGCCTGCTATCGAAAAACTGAAAAACCCATGGCTGGCTGCTTCATTACTTCCAGAATCGGGCAATGCGATTTGATCAAATAAAATATCAAGCACATGCCCATCTCTTATCTGCCAAGTGAATGGGTGACTGGCTCCGATTACAGATAAGGAGGTTAGATCAAGATCAGTATCGAGCGTATCCACTAAGCGTACTCGCGTGGCTGGGTAAGTACCTGTATTCTGAAATCGAATCGTATAACGCAGCGGAATGCCTGCTGCCAAATCAATAGGTGTGATATTATCATCAGGCCATACTTGTTTATCATTAGGGTCATAAGAGCCTACTACGATGGCTGTTAAGGCAAAAGCATTATCTACTTCGTTACTGTCGGTGTTATCTGGCTTTATTTTGGCAGAGAATGACACCTCTGTGCCGAGTGGAATCGTAGTGGCCGCTCGTACCTGTACCACAATATCTACATTTCCCAGCAGCGGAACACCCGTAGTGTACCAAATCAATGAATCGCCAACTATAAGATCAGGCGTCAGATTTGCACTCAGATATTCTATGTCTGTTGGCAGAACTAAACTGACCGTAGCCGCTGCACTCACCGTACCCATATTAGATAACCGAAGAAGAATACTATTCTCAAACCCAGGCTGGAAAGCCGCTGTATGGGTCGCAGTAATGCTTAAATCAGTAATATCGGGCTGTAACCACACACCAAAATTGCGATCCTGTTTAATATTGCTCACCAAATGGTAGGCTGGTTGTACACTATTGTACACAATTGGCGCAAGCGCAAGCACCGTATCGGTTAGCACATCAAAAGTTAAATCATAGCGTCCAGTGCTGTCGGTTAAAGTCACTCGATCTGAACGCATCCCAATTACTTTGATATTAGGCAGAGGTACTTCATCGGGTTCCTGCACACCATTTTGGTTGTCATCGCGGTACACCACGCCACTGCTGCTCCCTGTAGCAACTTTCCTCCGCCAAAGACCTTGCCGAAATATAGAAGTATAGACAAAGCCGTCTTGTATCTCCATATCAAGTACAGGTGTAGTATAGTTTGGCAAACCCGTTTCAAAGGGCCACCAGTTCACACCCTTATCAGTAGAAAAAAATATACCAATATAGGTTGATGCAATGATTACACTATCCACGCCAACCATATCGGTAATAGTGGTAATAGTCGTTGAGTCTTCATTCAACCCAACAGTAGGTAGGTTCTGAAAATCAATACCATTGTCCGAATACCGAATACCTGTCCAGCGAGGTTGAAAAAACCGACCGTTGATATGGTATAACCGACCAAAATATCCAGGCCCACCTGTTGTCAGAGGGATCCAATCGGTGGTATTGGGTAGTTGTAGGAAAATATGTCCTATACTATTGACAGCATACAGCGAGTCGCCAACAAACAGTAAATCTTTACAATCTTCAATAGTGGGGCCATAGATTTGTTGCGCTATTGGGTTTTCTTTTAATGGAAAAATATCTATATTGAAACCCCTCGTCATGTATATCTTGTTATTGTGTATTGCGATATCCATATCGCTGCTAGTAGAAGACGGGGGATTTCCAAGATAGTCATAAAATGTCCATGTTAGTCCGCCGTCTAATGATAACTGATTGTAAGTCACCAATGTATCTGTTCCTTGGACTTCCAGAAAGAAGATACCTGAACCGATAGTAATATCTACTTTAGTCCATATATCAGTATCCTGTGTTTTATAGTAAATATTTGTTAAGTCATTATTTATAGGATCAGTGGTCATGATATAAAGCCTGTTACCAGATGCAGATATCTTATTGATGATCTGCCCGAAAAAATCTTGGCTGGTATTAGTCCAGTTTGCGCCGAGTGTTGAACTTTGGTAAAATCCGTCAATGGAGCCGATTAGCCAATTCCCATTTCCCATTTCTAATAGTTGTCGGGGTACTTGAGGAGCCGAAAAAACGATCCAAGTGGTTCCATTATCTGTTGACCAAGCGTAAGCAGATTGATCATATTTCAATACTAGCAATCCTTTTTTGCCAGAGCGTCGTATGGCAACATCATCTGATCCAAAACCAGCAGGCAATGTCAGGTTTTGCCAAGTTTGAGCG
>JAAFHO010000324.1 GCA_013297575.1 Chitinophagales bacterium | reverse complement strand
AAACTGGCTAAAAACTAAGGCTTTATGGCCATTTTCAATCAATTCGGATACAATTTCTCCAAAAAGCCGTTCTTTAGCACTTTCTATAATACTCGCATTTGCATCGGCCAATTGAGGGTGGCAGGCTGCACGGCGCAGTTTCATAATTTCGGCAAGGATACGCAAGTGTTTTTCACCACCACCGGCATCATCGTCGCCATTTTCCAATGCTTCAAGCGCTTTGCGGCGGAGTGCTTCGTAGAAAGCACGCTCATCTTGGCTCAGTTCTACACTAAGGGTAATTTCCGTTTTAGCGGGTAATTCCTTGAGCACTTCGTCTTTGCGGCGGCGCAGTATAAACGGCTGCACCAACCTGCGGAGTGTATCGCGACGGGCATCGTCTTTGAATTTTTCGATGGGTAGCGTAAAGCGTTCGTGGAACTGGTCGAGGCTACCCAACAGACCCGGATTGGCAAATTGAAACAAATTCCAGAGTTCACCGAGGTGGTTTTCTACGGGTGTTCCCGACATGATTAGCCTGAAATCCGTTTGCAGTTGCATAGCTACCTCCGATCGTTTGGTGGTGCGGTTTTTAATCGCTTGTGCTTCGTCGAGTACAATGGTGGCCCATTTTTTTTCAATAAATTGCTCCCCTTCGCGGGTAAGTAAATCATAAGTTACGATAACAATATCGCTTTTACCAGCCACTTTGAGGTGACTGGAGCGGTCGCCTTCACTGAATAGAATGGGGCGCAGCGCAGGCGCAAATTTAGCAATTTCCATGACCCAGTTGCGGCATACGCTTACAGGTGCTACCACGAGCGCGGGGCCCATTTTGGCACGATCTGTGAGAAAAGCCAATGCTTGTATGGTTTTACCCAGTCCCATATCATCGGCGAGGCAGGCACCTACACCCCATGCTGCGAGGCGGTGCAGCCATTCAAAACCTTCTTGCTGGTAAGGGCGCAATTCGGCGTTGAACTGCTCGGGTATTTTGAATTTTTGGCTAAAAGCCTCATGAATTTTTTCGTTATTGGCCTTATATTTTTCGTCTAATTCTGCGTTTTGCAATACATCTGTCAATACCGACATGGCACTGGCGGCGAGGGTATGGAGGGTCATTTTCCCATTTTTGCCTTTGCTCATCAAGCCGCTAATGGCACGTAATTTTTCGCGAAATTCCTTGGTTAAAGCCAAGAAACGCCCCGGACTAAGTTCTATGAAAGGGCTTTTTTGCTGTTCGCTCAATGCCAGCAATTCCTGCATGTTCAACACACGGTTTTCATCGACCCGAAGACTACCATCCACTTCAAACCATTGGCTGCCCGATTGGATAGATACTTTGAATTTATCGATCCCCATCACCTGCGTTACTTTGAATTTTTCACCTTTGGGCCATTCCAAAATAATGGACTCATTTTGCACCATCGGATTGATTTCGGTCAAAAACTCGAGACATTCGTCGGTACTTTCCAATTCCAATGTTGCTGTGATGCCTTTTTTGCCCTCAAAGGCACTAATCTGCTCTTTTACGGCTTTAGCATTTTTTACTTCACTTTTGAGGTCGCGGGTGGTTTGGGTGCGTTGCCCTTCCACCAAGGCCACCACCATAGGTTCGCCTTCGCCGGGTTTGAAATAAGGCGGTGTTGCACCAAAGGGTTTGGCATAGAGTTCTACATGGAAGCCATCGCCTACAGGAAGCAGGTGTACGCAGGTACGCTGTTCCGCGGTAATTTCGGGAATATTTTCATTGGCCAGTGCCATATCGGCCTGTACTGTTACTATTTCCGACAAGCCACTAACGGCCTGCGAGAAGCGTTCAAACCCCGATTCGGGGATCGTGAGCGATTTTCCGTTGAATGTTTTTGCAATTTTGAAATGGGCTTCTGTGGCTTCTACCAAGTGATAGCGCGTAGGTGATTCCTTAATGATCTGTACACCTGCCATTTCGATTGGAGGCACAAACCTAAGTTCGTAGCCGCCGTTATTATTGGTTTTTGCAACGAGAACAGGATCTTTACGCTCCAATTGCACGGAGACCTCGGGTGATTTGAGCAGATAAAGGCGCGGGTGGTCCACCAGTGCTTTCCATATTTCGGGCCAGTTGGGCTTGTAATATGTATAATAGCCACTTCGTTCGTGAGAAGACATGCTATCAATGATACGTTCATCTTGGGGCGTAAGATTACTAAGATCTTTTCTGATTAATTTATATTCAGGTACTACCCGCCCGGGAGTCCAGCCTTTTTTGCCAAAAGTTTGTTCTTTTGCTTCGAGTTCTTCTTTTTCAAAATTGACCAACCAAATCAAGCGCGTATCGGCTTCTTTGGCAGTTTCGGTTGCCGTCTTTTGGCTAAGATTGAGGAGTGCGGTGAGTGCCATTTCCCACTCTTCTATTCGTGGGAACAGGTTGCCGAGCGGTATTGTAGCGTTGTTTTTTTGTACCGACCCATCGTTATCTGTTGCTTGCAGGTATTCCATTTCATCGGCCACCCATTGGTAGCCATTGAGTTTACTGGTAGCCCTAAATGCAGCCAATTTTTTAGTTGGTAATAGTGCTGGATCAACTAAAAACGTAGCGATGTAGCAGAACATTTGGTTGGAGGCAAGCTCACTATGAAGAGATTCCAGGTCTTCTTTAGCTTCTTTTCGGTTGTTTTGGAGGAGTTTAATAATGGCTTCTAGTGCAAGAAAAGACCTATGAAATACATCAGGCGATTTTGTGTTTTTGGCAATAATAATAGATGCCCGATCTACATCACCCGGTTTTTGGTCTTTTAACAACGCTAAAACCCAAAAAATAGCCGTCAACCCGCCAAAAGACGCTTTGGTTGACTTTACAATTTTACGGTGCCGTTTTTCTGCTTCGATGAAGAGCAAATCGGCCTGCGCTCCATCACCTTTTAATAGACTTAATATGCCATTGAATGCCAGTGTGTGTACGGAATCCGTAAACGTAGCGATGGTCTTGTCCAATGCCTCCCAATCGCCCCGTAAGAGTTGGATACGAGCCATAAATTTGCGTAATTCCTCGTATTCTTCGGTGTTATTTTCTTTCAACAACGCCGAAACATACTTTAAATATGGCGTATGATCTCTTAGCGTCAGGCTGATAACATCTAGTTTTTCGGCCAATAAAAATCGACCTATTTCGGGATCTATGGCATCCATCCAATCGGAGGAAAAGTCTTTATCTGATATCCAAAAATCGCATAGATACTTAGTCGGCCCTTTTTGATTTGATTTGATATTTTGCGCATAGTGACCGATAAACTCTCGTGCATTTTGGATAAAGAATGCCAAGCGCATTTTATTGAAGTGGGTATCCGGGTTATTATAATGCCCCCAATAATCTGCTAAATAATCACTACTAATCGCCTGTATGATGGACTTGTACGTTTTATCCGTTTTATAAAAATACAAACACAAGGCTTGCGCATAGGCTTGGTCACAACCATACGCAGAGCCTTTTTTTAGCAACATTTTTTTATGGATAAGCCCATCCAAAATACGTTCCGATTCACTTTTTGTCAAGGAGTAGGGATAATCAAAGTTGCTTTTGAGGTATAAATGAAGCACTTTATTGACGGGCTTGTAATCCCAACTGAGTGCTAGAATAGTAATAACCCTTCTTTCTTCAATACTTGAATCTTGAAAAGCGGACAAAAAATCGTCAAAATTTTTAATTGCTTTTATTTTTTTACTGCTATTTGTCGGTTCGACATTGGCAGAAGGGACATTTCCGGTATTTGCCCAATCATCGTCGCCAGCATCACGTGCTTGCCTGGCATCTCTCGCCTTTTGCATTGCTTCACTTCTTGTCAATATTTGACTGCGTTCTTTGTTTATTGCCAACAAAGTAGCGTAAATATGGCTACAAATCTCTCGGTTGGTATAATCTTGACAATCACATTCAAACGAAGTAATAATATCTTTGCGCAAAGTAATACCCACAGATAAATGGTCGGGGGTTTCCACCACGGCTTCCCAAATATTGTCATCCACCTCATTCAATGCTACTACTTTTTTCGTTTGGAACAATAAAACACCTTTCGCACGCTCCAACCGATCAATGTGTTGATCCACATTATTTATGGTAATTTCGCTCATTATCGCAATGCTTCCTGAATTAATACACTAAAGAAAGTACTCAAATCCCATCCATGTGCATTGGCTTGCTGTGGTACAATACTCGCTGGCGAAATACCGGGAATGGTATTGGGCTCGAGTAAATAAAATGTATCGTCCACCAGTATAAAATCGATGCGAACTACGCCTTTGCAACCCAATGCCTCGTAAATTTGACGGGTACGTTGCTGGCATTGTTTGGTAAGTTCGGGTGATACTTCTGCTGGCGTTACCTCTTTGGCGCGGCCTTCGTATTTGGCTGCAAAGGTAAAAAACTCGTCTTCGGGAATAATTTCGGTGATGGGCAGCACCAGTATTTCGCCATTTACCCGCAATACACCGTTGGAAAACTCGCGTCCGGGCATAAAAGCTTCTACCAGCACTTCCTCATCAAAACCAAAGGCTTCCTCAATAGCGGGCAGCAATGCATCTGCTGTTTTTACCTTACTCACGCCAAAACTAGAACCGTGCGTATTGGGTTTTACAAACAACGGCAAATCCATTGCCAGCAACTCCCCTGTATCTATTGGATGGCCTTTGCGCAAGAGCACACTTTTTGCCATTGGAATACCAAGTGGGGCCAATTGCATTTTGGTATTGTGCTTACTCATCGTGAGCGCGCTTACATAACCATTGCAGCAGGTATAAGGAATACCCATCATTTCGAGGTAACCTTGTAGTTTACCATCCTCGAAAGGACTACCGTGCAAAGCCGCAAAAGCGCAATCAAAATGTATTTTTTCTCCTTCTAGGGTGAGTGAAAAATCATTTTTATCAATAGCAGTGCCTGTCCCAATATGTGTCCAATTGGCACCTTGAATATCAATTTGATACAGATTATAAACGTCTTTCGGCAAATTATCATAAACAACCTGCCCACTTTTGAGGGAAATCACCCTTTCTGCGCTGTCGCCGCCGGTGAGAATAGCAATATTTTTCATTCGGCAAAGGTACGTATTTGGACATAAAAGAATGCAACCCTTTTTGAGATTGAATGTCAGTAGATCTAATTATCTGTAAACTATTAAATTAATATTGTTATGAAAATCCAGTTTCTCTCCCTGGCAGCGGGTTTGCTGCTCACCACCTCTCTTTTTGCACAATCCACATCCACCCGCGATGTATCGGGGTTCAATACCGTCAATATTGGCGGTGGCTTCGATCAGGTAACTTTCGTTGCGGGTAATAAAGAAGGCGTGGTGATTAAATCGAGTAAAATTGATCCTGAAAAGATCGAAACGAAAGTAAATGGCGACGAATTGAGCATCGGCATGAAAAAAGGCTCATATTCAGATTCGGGCAAAATCACCATCGAAGTGACCTACAAGTCACTTAAGGAAGTCAATAATAGCGGCTCTTCCGATATTGTGATGGCTGGTACTTTAAAAGCCGACAAATTTGAACTCAATTCAAGTGGTTCGGGCAATCTGAAGGGCAGTTTTGATGTGCGGGACTTCAGTGTCAATATTTCCGGCAGCGCCGATGTGGTCGTGGATGGTCAGGCAACGGAGCAGCATTACGCCATCAGTGGATCGGGTGATATTGATGCCGGCGGTTTGTTGGGCGAGACTGCTGAAGTGGCCATTTCTGGTTCGGGCGATGTGGATTTGAACGTGAGCGGAAAAGTGCGCACGTCTATTTCTGGCTCGGGCGATGTGGACAATAAGGGACGGCGTAGGAATTAAAAGGTTACCGGGCTTTTTCTTGTAAGTACTTCGGAAAAAGCCCGGTTGATCTTCTATTAAAACTTTAGTAAAAACTGTGTGGTATCATTTCTTGGGCAAAAAATGGAATCTACGTGGGATGCTTTATCAATAAGATTTGAAAGTTTACTATCCCAATATATTCGGACAAAATCTCCACCAGCCACCCGTAATAAAAAAGTAGATGGGATATCTGATCCTTTACCCCCTGGGCCAATCTGTAAATTTCCCTCATATAAATTACCACCTACGAAACAAAAGAGTTCGTCTGCCTGTGTTTCATTAATTACTGTGAAAGCCAAATAAGCATCTAACGGATTTAATTTTTTATCAAAAACTTTGCAGTCGCCTTTTTTCAAGTATATCTCTTCAGGTGAAAAGTAGTAAGGTTTTCCCATACGGATAAAGATTTGGCTAATCTTTTTTCCCTCTATTTCTACTGTATATTTTCCATCAGCACCCGTAACAAAAATGCTACTATCAACGAGTTCAAAACCTTTCTTTTTGAAAAGATTGGCTACTAAATTGACCTTTACACCTTCCAAAGGCAGCCCAGTAGCACTATCAGTGATGGTGCCGGTGACGGTGGTTGTTCTCTCACAAGATGACAATATGCAGTAAAACAAACCAACAAAAATAATATGATACAAACGCATAGACTATCGCTTTAATAATTGCTTTTGAGTGATAACACCTACTGGATTAGTATCTGCAATTAAGCCAACAGGAGTGCGGGAAAATAGTGTTGATCTATTTTCTTGTTCCAATCGTTTGGAACCATTGTGGGGTGATTCTTTCATAATGAAAAAATTGTGAGGAAAATAAAAAATTGTGAGGAAAAAAGGATTAATGCACGATAGAAAAACAGGTTGTCATCAAGGGTGCGAAAAAGAATTGTTTGTACAAACA
>JAAFHO010000323.1 GCA_013297575.1 Chitinophagales bacterium | reverse complement strand
CAACACCCGTTTTTGAAGGCGCATTCATACTTACCAAAACCATCAATGACGAATATCTGGCAAGGTATACTGACCATCGGAAAAAAAGTGGAGGAGACATACTATTTACTGCTTCATTCAAGCATATGGTAGGAAGATGGCTTGGACACTATGATTTATTCAATCATTATTTGAGGATAGATAATTGCAATAACTTATACGTCTTAGTTGGAAACCCAAAAGAACAGCATAAAAATAAAAGGCTAGTTGAAATTAATCCAAAAACGTTTAATGAAACTATATTATTTGATATTGAAAAGCAGCCCAATCATTATAACAACCTAAATGGAATTTTAATTAATGAAACCTTCATAATAGAGGGAACTGTTTACAATCCAAATCCTCAACAAAAAAGTTATGAACTGACCGGTGTCCATAAAAACGGGAATATTTTATGGAAAAAAGAACTCACTATTAAATCAACAGGAATGGCTAAAATAGAAGGAAGCCAAAATAAAATTGCAATTTCAATGGTATCAGGAGCGTTACTGATAGTATGTAGTTTGACTGGAGACACTATAACATTCCCTAAAAATGAGGCAATTTATGGTGCTCCAATTAGTATTTCGAATAAAGGGAATAAATTAGCGATTGGATACGATAATGGATTAATCGAAATCATCGAAATTGAGTAAAAGATCTGTCTCAATGTATGGGGTATATGGTGGCGAAAGTACAATTTGCTTCCGCTTTCTAAAAACTGCTCCTAAAGGTCGCAAATTCGTAAAGCGAACCGTCGTTCGCAACAATCAAAAAGGTAAAAAAATGAATACCCAAGATCTTGCAAATAAGGTATGAATGAAACAAGGCAGTAAAACCGATGATGGGAAAGAGATGGGGCATTTTATGTTGTTTCATAATTTTGCCATTATTTTGCGCTATGGAACACCGTACTTTTTATCAAAAACTGATTGGCCTGATTGACCCGGCAGGTGCAAAAAAATATATTACGCAAGTCACTTTAATTTTGTTCTCGCTATTGATTGCTACTACTGTGGATCGGTATCGGCAGGGCAGGAAAGAGCACGTGAAATTGCAGGAGTATCTGAAAGCGATAGAGCAGGATCTTGATTTGGAGATAAAAACCTGCAAAATGAACCTTAAAGATTGTAATACCGATATCGACGGTATTGCAAAAACATTGCACTACTTGCAAATGGATCACCCAGATAGTATTCAACAAGGCTTATTGTCTTTTTTTGATGTATTTCAGCGGGGTGTATTTCGTACTTTTCAACCCACTACCTTCGAAATGATGGCGCAAGCAGGTGAGGCTCATTTGATCAAAGACCTCGAATTGCGCAGTAATTTGGCTATGATTTTTGCTTTTCGTAATAATACAATCAAAAAAGACCTGGAAGATTACGACACCAAAACGGATGAATGTGCCCGTGCGTTAGGTAAATACGTGGATTTTACTCAAATTTTTCGTCAAAAATATAAATCCCCTCTTGCTTTTGCAAAAGGGGATTTATTCCCTCAAAACGAACTCTTTTTGCTATTAAGAATGGCGAATGTGCGCGGTTTCCATTTGGATACTTCTATTGAAGAACTAGAAATGGTAAAAGCAATGGTAGCGCACGCGCGACGATAAAATTTACCTCATTTTTGCCACTTTTATTACTTTTTGGGTCGTATTGGTACGCATTTCTACAAAATATATACCGGGCATAAAGTCGGCGGCCTCAATTTGGATCGCATTTTGACCCGCATTCAATAGCGTATTTTCTTGTTGTGCATAGACTAAACGGCCCTGCATATCCAAAATTCGGATAGAAACGACAGAGGATTCTGCTGAATTAACCTGTACCGTAAAGGATTCATTGAATGGATTTGGGACAATTTTGAATTCGGTCGTAGCAGGTATTGTTGCTACCTGATTACCTCGAGCCTCGCCATTTTTCGCACCCGAACAACCGTCTATACGCGCATCAAATGTACAACCAACGGCGTGAAAACCGGGTTTCAATCGCACATGATCGCCTGCACGATAAACAATATCTGCTCCGCTATTCACCTTGTTCCAACCAATGATCAAGTCGCGGGCCTGAAAATCAATATTTACACCACTAAAATCGTCGGTGAGGAAAAAAGTACGCGGACAAGCACCACCACAACCGCGACTCACGAGCAGATCGGCGCGCAAACCACCGGGATCAAAATAACCGCGCATACGGTCTTTTTGCCCATTGGTAAACATATACATGCAAGCATCATCGGTGTAGTCCATATAATTCATAAACATTTCACCATTGGGTGCATTACCGCAGTCAGATATAAGCGGAAATGTAGGGCAGCCTCCATTGGCATCTTTGGCAACTGGCGTATCGGATACTTGGTCGTCGCCACAATCGGCATCGCCCCAGATATGCACCAAACCGAACCAGTGGCCTACTTCGTGGGTAACAGTACGCCCCAAATCGAAGGGCGCAGCGGCTGTACCATTGTAACCAAAGGCATTATATCGGATAACGATCGCGTCTTCGCTGGCAGCAGCATTACCGGGATAGGGCGCATAACCAAGCGTACCACCCTGTAAATCAACTACATAGATATTAAGGTAGTAATCGGTATTCCACGCATCACTACCACCCGAACCGGCGTGCATCATATCATTGGTGGGATAAGCAAAAACATCGTGGGAAGTAGGTGTACGGACAATGCCGGAGGTTGGGTTGCCATCGGGATCTACGGAAGCGAGGCAAAACTGGATTTGAGCATCGCCGACTGCACTGGCAAAAACACTTGGGGTATTGGCTGCGTCAACGTTGAGTTTTCGGAAATCTTCGTTGAGGGTTTCCATTTGGGAGTACACCTGTACGTCAGAAATATTTTCGGTGGCATTGCGATACACAATATGTACCACGACGGGTACGGTCAGTACGCCATTAATGGCATTGTCGGCGGTGTGTTTCCCTTTTTTTTGTTGGGCAGCAAGGATGCGTTGCGCCTTCATTTCGGGGTAGGTTTCCTGTAAATATTCGTTGTACTGGGTCGATCCGCATTGGCGATGATCGTGTTGTTGTTGGGCGAAAGTGGTTATTGGCAAAGCAATAGCCCACAATGCAAGGCGCATAATGGTGTTTTTCATGGTGTTGATGGTTGGTGAGTATGTGTTTAGTAAAAGTAGGCCGTCTCCGTAATAGTTTAAAATTACTTGTGAAACAGCCGCTTCATATCCATAAATGCCAAAAAGCCCTTTAAGTGTGAACAAGCACATTAAATATTTGTCGAGTAATTACTTCATTTGCCGCAAATACGCCATAAATAACAACAATGCACTACCTTTGCGGCGTTGTTGCAATACAGCATTTAAAAATAAAATACATGGACGAACCCTCACCCCGAAGTCGAGCTGTTGCTGCAAGTAATGCAGTTGGTTTGCACTCTTATTTAGCCATATTTCTAGTCTGCTTGGCTGCTACAGCAGCGGTCATTTGGATATTGCCCCCTGTTTCCTTTATTTTTGGAACGGGTTGGTTTGCCACTGTTTTTACGGTATTCATTGTTTTTAGTGTTCTTTCGTTATTTAGGCGATTGATATTCAAGCAATTATACGGTAAAGCCCCCAACGAGAGCGAAGCTGTTTTGCTCGAATACTTTGCCCAGCAGGACGAAGATGACAAAGCGGATATTTCCACTGAATTAATTGAAAATGCGCTACACTTACGCGAGATTTACGCTGGTGATTGTATGGCTGCTGCCAAAGATATTGTGTATTTTCCAGTGGGTAATACCTTAGAACAATTGCGGCGTTTATTTACCGAAAGCCAATTATCGCGGATTATTATCACGGAATCGGCATCGTTGGATACCGTATTGGGGTATATTCACGTGCAACAAATGTTTGGTGAAGAAAAAAACATGCGCCAGTTGGTATTGCCCATTCAATTTGTTCCAGCCACACTACCCGCGAATGAACTACTCAATCGGTTCGTGCGTACGCGTACCAATATCGCCTGTGTGAGTGATGCAAACGGGCAATTGGCGGGTATTGTTACTTTAGAAGACGCACTGGAACAGTTGTTTGGTGCTATTGATGATGAACACGACTAACTGTTTTTTGCAACGATAAAGTCGGTTTACTTAAAAACCAAAATCTAACCGATTGAGGATCATATTTCCGATACACTGACCGCTTTTTAGTCCTTGTTCGCAGGCGCGGCGAAAATGCACACCTCCTACAATACGGCTTTCTGCTTGTTCTTCACCACATTTAGTAATGGACTCGAATTGGCGTTCGGGTAACAAGAACGGCCCACCATCGGGGGTGTATAAAGGGCTGCCTAAGTGCGTATTGTCCACAAATGTGCGGTCGTCAAAAATAGACACCAATACCACCGGCGCAGCACCTCCAATAACTGAAGACCCTGAAATATAGTCGGGATAGGGCGGCGTACCCAATAAAGGCTCCCAACTAGACGCAAATATTTCCTTGATATAGGTAGATGGGCGCAAAAGGTTGTATTTGTACTTCATATACCACGCATTGCTAAAGGCATCGGCGGCAGCAAACCCCACAAGGCAATACGCTTTTGCTGAAATAGCCAAATCTCGTGCATCTTTTTTCAAAAATTGCTCGGTTATACTCACCCAATGGCACGCTGGGCTACAAGTGCGCCCGGGGCCATTATCAAAGTGATAGGCTAATTTTTTGTTGGCATCGCTTTTTATTATATCATATACCTCTTTGGCTTCCTTATAAAATGCGCTATTGGGGTCGGTAGAGTACGACAGTGGAGATTCCGCTTCGCAGGCCTGTGAATTATCGATCACAAACGTGCGCAACGTGCCCCACATCGGTTCTACGGGTGTTTGATTATAGGTGTTTTTGTCCCAATACCAAGGGTGTTCCGCGTCGCGGAGGGGTAATTGGGGTACAATATTTCGGATAATATCGCGGCCATCTTTACGGATACGATCTACAATAGTAGAGGCAACCAAAGTGCCATAATCGCGCGAATTTTCATAAACCTTGCGGTCTAATCCCTTATTGAGCATATCATTTTCTTGTTGCTCTGCCAATACAATAATAGAACTGCGTTGAGAACTGGTCACTTGATCGATCAATTCGGGAAATACAATTTTCATTGCCGTACACAATACTACGCCCCAATCATACACCTTCGTTTCCTCCATATTGGCTGCGCGGGGAAAGTCGTTGATTTGTTGCGCCATGCTTTTGGCATTTGGGATGCCTTTGTACACCGACTCCCATACCGTAAGACCAAGATAACCATAAGTACGTGCTGCATGCGGGCCGTAAAGATGGTTCTCTTTCACCATTTCGTAGCCCAATTGCATCCATTCGTGCGCTAGATCGCCAGAATAATCTGCTGTTTTGTTGGTGAGGTACGCATCTGTTGGAAGATCGGTATTATCGTTTTTGCATCCAAAAGGGGTGATAAAAACGAAAGCAAATAAAATAAAATTAATGGATTTCTTCATTATTCCAGTGTGTTACGCTATTAAAAAATAAAAATAAGTTGCCTTGGTTTTCCAAGACTAGATTCAAGGTAACACGAAATGGATTGTCATTTTCGGGGGCAAAGATAATTGAATAAGGCATATTTACCTGTTAAATATTGTTTTCACCTTACTAAAGTACTTTTTCCCAAAATAAATCATACAAATATCAATGAAGTGCTACCTTCGCCTCCTCATCAAATTTACACCTTATCAACGAATTCAAGATGCAGCGGATTTTTTGTTCCTTTTTACTATTTATTCTTGTTTATCCGGCTTTTAGTCAAAAAACCTTTACGATGGCCGATGCCATTACCAAAAGGGCCATGTTTGCGCCAGCCAATCTGCGTCAAGTGGAATGGATTCCTAATTCTGATGTTTTTACGCATACTTCGGGTACAAAATTGATACGGATAACCGCCAATAATCTTAAAAGCGATACCCTTGATTTATTAGCCAGCCTCAATCCAGCATTGGAAAAAATGGGCAAAAAGCCATTGACAGGAATTCCTGGTATCAAGTGGCTCAATATGGATGAACTTTGGTTTCATACCGCAACCGATATTTTGCATTGGTCTTTTTCAAAAGGCTTAACCCCCAAAAACAACCACCCCGAAGATGCAGAAAACGTTGATTACCACGATAAAACCTATCAAGCGGCTTATACCGTAGATGATGCATTTTGGGTGAGCAAAGACGGTAAGTCCACCATGGTTGCCAAAAGCGAAAAAGACGGTATCGTATATGGCAAAAGCGTACACCGCGACGAATTTGGTATCTTTAAAGGTACATTTTGGAGCGAATCGGGTCGTTATTTGGCATTTTACCGCATGGACGAAAGCATGGTAACGCAATACCCCATTTATGTCCTCGATTCGATGCCCGCCACTTCCCGCAGCATCCGCTACCCATACGCAGGTGCGACGAGCCACCACGTGACCATTGGGGTGTACGACACACAAAATGCAAAAACAATTTACCTCAATACGGGCGAGCCTGCTGAGCAATATTTGACCAATGTGGCTTGGTCACCCGATGATAAATATATCTTGGTAGCGGTGGTCAATCGCGCGCAAAATCACCTTTGGCTCAAGCAATTTGATGCTATGACGGGCAATTTTGTTAAAACATTATTTGAAGAGACCAATGACAAGTGGGTAGAACCTGAGCATCCTGCGCAATTTGTGCCGGGTAGCAAAACGCAATTTGTTTGGCAAAGCGAGCAGGATGGATTTAA
>JAAFHO010000322.1 GCA_013297575.1 Chitinophagales bacterium | reverse complement strand
TTAGAGTATATTGTACGGCCACCCACCACCGCTGATGCTAGTGAGTTGCTCATCCCTGCGATGATTATCCAGCCTTTTGTTGAAAACGCCATAGAACATGGCCTCCGCCCAAAACAAGCAGGATTACTAACGGTAGAATTCAACCTGTCTAGTGATGAAAAAACCTTGACCTGTATCATCGAAGACGATGGGGTAGGGGTCAATACTGGAAAAGCCAAACAAGATGCGCACAAAAGCGAACACCAAACCCATCGTTCAAGGGGTATGGATATTACTCGAGAAAGACTGGGCTTACTTCATGGAAATGCCTTGGGACACTATGTGACTATTGTAGATCGAAGCGAATTAGAGCCAGCGGGGCAAACTGGCACAAGAGTGGAAGTCATTATGCCTTTGTTAGAAGAGTAAAAAGTAAATCCGCTTATAGCTTACGCCAAAAGCGGATTTTTAACAATCTATAGTTTACAGTCCTCGTATGAAAATTTTATTGCGTAGTAATGGAACGAACCACTTAAGTATACTCAAATACTTAACTACAGTATATCCAAATACTTAACTACTTGATCGGCAAACCATATTCTTCCCAAGCGGTAATGCCGCCATCTACCATCGCCACATTATCGTAACCATGTTTTGCCAATATTTTTGCTGCCTCTTGTCCTTTTACTCCAACTCGGGAAAAAAGTACGACTTGGCGGTTTGCTGGAATCTCACTTACCCGTTGTGCTAATTCCTCAAACGGAATTTTCTTTAAGTTTTTTAGTGCAATAGCCTTATTTTCTATTTCAGCCGTAGTGCGAACATCAACCAAAGTACTGCCCATTACATAAGCAGCATAAGCATCACGTGGGGTAATCACATCGAAAGTAACGTTTGTCATATCTTATAGTAAAATTTTAGTAAAATAAAAATTGTTAATTATACTGCAAAGTTCAGGTTTATTTGCCTGTTTCGCCACGTTTTAAACACTATATTTTGCGTCGTTTTAATCTTTGCAACAAGCGGGTAGGGTAATAGGTATTTGGGAAATTTTTCAAAAAAATATTTAACTTTAACCAAACAAGATTTTGATTTTAGAATGGCAATTTTCCGTAATTTTGCACCGTATTTCTCTAACCATACACCACCACCATGCAAAAAGTATATATTGTATCCGCTGTTCGTACGCCAATCGGTAGTTTTGGAGGCAGTTTAGCTGGCGTTTCAGCCACACATTTGGGCGCAGCGGCTATTAAGGGCGCACTAGAAAAAGCCGGAATTGCGCCGGATTTAGTAGATGAAGTTATTATGGGCAATGTAGTAAGTGCCAATTTAGGACAAGCACCAGCCCGACAAGCATCAATTTTCGCTGGATTACCAGTTACTGTTCCATGTACCACTATTAATAAGGTATGCGCATCTGGCATCAAAGCGATCACCTTAGGGGCTCAAAGTATTATGCTGGGCCAAAATGAAATAGTGGTGGCCGGTGGCATGGAGAACATGTCACAGATTCCATATTATATTCCGAATGCACGTTGGGGATACAAATTTGGTAACGCCGAAATGATAGATGGCTTATCCAAAGATGGACTCACGGATGTTTACAACCAAAAAGCAATGGGCTTTTGTGCAGATCAAACAGCTATTAAGTTCGGAATTACCCGCGAAGCACAGGATGCGTTTGCAATTGATTCCTATACGCGTGCTGCTGCTGCTACAGATGCAGGGTTTTTCGCTGCTGAAATAGTGCCCGTGGCTATTCCTCAGCGCAAAGGCGACCCAGTTTTGTTGTCCTCGGATGAAGAATACAAAAAAGTACAGTTTGATAAGATTCCTGGCCTTCGTCCTGCTTTTTCGCCGGATGGAACGGTCACAGCGGCAAATGCTAGCACGATCAATGATGGTGCATCTGCTTTGATTTTGGCGAGTGAGGCTGCGGTAAAAAAATACGGTTTAAAACCTGTTGCTTTGATTCGCGGCTTTGCTGATGCAGAACAAGCGCCAGAATGGTTTACCACCACTCCTACAATTGCTGCACCAAAGGCGATGAAAATGGCTGGTGTGGAAAAAGGAGATATTGATTTTTATGAAGTAAATGAAGCCTTTGCGGTAGTTACTATGGCTTTTGAGGAAGTGATTGGTATTAGCCACGAACAAACTAATGTTTTTGGTGGTGCTGTGGCACTTGGGCATCCACTTGGCGCATCGGGCGCGAGGATCGTGACTACCCTCAATAATGTGCTCCACCAAAAAAATGGTACGCTTGGACTTGCTGCTATTTGTAATGGCGGTGGCGGTGCTACGGCATTGGTCATTGAAAGGGTGTAGTTGATGACCACAAGGATGTAGCGTACACGTATTATAAGTACGCTACATCCTTGTGGTAAACTACACTATTCTTTTTCTACGGTACCAGACCCACTTTTACTCACATTAACTTGAGGGTTACCGCTGTATCTAATATTGCCACTACCTGAAATATCAGCATTAAGTGATTTTTCTACATTACAAGCAGCATTGCCGCTTCCAGTGATGGCAATGTCTGCCTTTTCTGCCTTGAGACTTTCTGCATCCATATTGCCACTGCCTGATAATTCAAGATCGGCTTTTTGAGCCCTGCCACCCAAATCTATAGTACCACTACCACTCAACTTGGCTTTAAGGTCTTCTACATCCATATTAGGTACTTCAATTGCTCCAGAACCTGCCAATTCAATTTTCAAACTATTTCTATTGATGCTGGAGGAAGTCGTAAAATTACCGCTTCCGTACATTGCAATAAGGCGTAACTCAGGTGATGTAACCACAATTTTGACGCTAGATTGGTATTTTACTCGTTCAGAGGTCTTAATTTCCATAATGTCACCGTTTACTTCAGTAGTGAAATAGGGTAGTACATCCGACGGTGCAGATATTTGCACGGAATACTTTTCGCCAGCCTTCCATTCTACATCGCCTGCAACATAAGAAGCTACTCCGGTGAAAGCAGATACATTTCTAAAATCATCCTTCGTAGCACCGACGCCAGTTATTTCTTTTAGAGCATATCGTGCATTGTCAAAAGCATTTTTACCCAAATAAGCAATGCCTAATACAAAGGCTACAATTATTAAGTTTTTCATAGTTGTATAATAATTTAATTTTGTGTATGTTTGTATGTATTGATGCACTATTCATTGGCTTTCCAAACCCTTAATAAGTTTTCGGAGCAAACTTTTCTAATATCACTATCCGAATAACCTCGGCGCAGTAATTCTGCCAACAAATTAGGATACATAGACACATCAGCAAGGTCAGGTGGCAAAGCCAAACCCACACCATCAAAATCAGAGCCTATGCCTACATATTCAATACCTACAAGTTTACGGATATAATCAATTTGATCTGCTACTGTTTTTGCAGAAACGCCCATTTGAAGCAGTTTTTTGTTCATAAAATAACGGGCCTCTGGTGCATTTTCTTCCAATCCTTGTTTTTTCATCTCCTCAGATGCGCTATTAAACTTTTCGCGCGCATCAGTAGTAAGGAAATAATGGCTAAAAGGCACTTGCACCACACCATTTCCTTTAGCAATGGCTATAATGAGAGAATCAGGCAAGTTTCGGATAAAACCCGGTATATAATGCCGGCAACCACTATGAGAGGCGACCAAAGGCTTTTTTGCAATTTTGAGTACATCTACAATGGATTTATCGGATAAGTGACTCACATCTACCATAATACCCACACGGTTCATCTCTTTTACCACATCTTTACCAAAAGGACTTAATCCACCATTGGTTTGTAATGTATCGTAAGAAGAATCGCAAATTTGGTTATCTCTAGCATGTGTAAGTGTAACATATCGAATACCCTTTTTATGAAAATACGCCACATCCGATATTTTTTCAATTGGGGAACCATTCTCCATACCCATTGGTAGCGAAATTATGCCTTTTTTGAAGTTTTTGACAATATCATCAGCGTGGTATGCCATAGCAAACTGAGATGGATGGGCTGCTGCAATTTGTTCAACGGCCAGAATCAGTGAGTCGGCTACCTCACGCGACCTACCTTTCTCTTTCTGATAGGAAGAAGGAATATAAATAGACATAAATGCACCGTATAACCCACCCTTTATTGCCCGCTCCCGGTCAAATTCACCTACAGGGTGCTTCAATGCTAAATCAGTATATCCTGGTTTGAACCATTCTTTGTGTTCCACCAAACTCCAAGGAAAGTCGATATGGGTATCCACAATTGGGGTCTCTTTTAATATTTGGTGGGCATGCTTGAGGTAACGAGTATCTTTGGAGGTACTACAAGAGGAGAAAATGAGCGCGATGCTCGCAATTACGCTTAAAAACTTCATTTTACTAATATGGTTATTTCGTTAAAAATTATTCACCGACATAATGAATGGCGTGTTCATATCTGTTTCCGCGTTCCTTAGTGCATTCGATCGCCCCTAGCCTCCAAGCGATCCATAATTCCCGCTTCATAAGTCAAATATGCTTGCCAACGCGTGCGCGTTTTTTCTTTGTCAAAATATGTTTCCGCCAAACGGAGGAATAGCTTGTAATGCAAAGCCTCTGCTACCATAAACTTGTGGTACCAAGCCCGTAGTTCTTCATCCGAACAAAAAAGGGAAAGCAGCCGGAAACGTTCACAACTCCTTGCTTCAATTAAGGCGCAAGTTAAGAGTTTCTCCAACAAGGCATCTTCTTTGGATAAACCTTTTTGCTGGAACTTCAAAAGTTCATTCACATATTCATCTTTCCGCTGGCTACCCAGTTTCAGATTTCGTTTTTTTAGTTCTTGCAATACCATCCTAAAATGCCCCCATTCTTCGGTAACAACTGGCGCGAGTTCTTCCACAAGGGTTTCTCGCTCTGGATAAGATTGTATCAAAGAGATGATAGAGGTGGCTGCTTTTTGTTCGCAATAAGCGTGATCGGTCAATATTTCACCCAAATCAAACGATGCTAAGTTCACCCATCGAGGGTCTGTGGGCAGTTTTAGCCCCAATTTTGTATTCTGAAGTGTCTGTTCCATAAAAAAATGCAATACTGGCGCAAATTTATTGTAAAATGCGACAATCTTTAGCAAGATAAAGCAGAACTTTGCGGCATAGATCAAATTAACCTGTTTTTAGGGACATTAACTACCCGTTAATAATTTATCAGGCTATTATACGTCTATACTGTACACAAGCCTTCAAATCAAGTCTGATTTTTGGGTATTCATATTTAAACCAATCTTTTTTTCGATTAACATGAAAAAAACGCTTGTTGCTCTTGCAGCCCTTTTATGCTCTATTTCCATCGCCAATGCACAAGAAGAAGGTGCAAAATTGGCAAAAAGTGCTGGTAAGGCACTCACTAGCTACAATATTGACCCGTCTAATAACGGTGATAAATTGGCAGAAGCTAAATCCAAAATTGATGAAGCCTTCAAGTTTGAAGACGCAAAAGCATCTGCTACGGCGTGTATAACAAGAGGCGATATCTATTCTACCATCTTGACCAACGATGATACACAAATCATGTTGAAGAAAAAAACAACCTACTCCGGCGATAATGACGCTTTGGTAGCGTTTGAAGCCTATAAAATGGCTTTAGCTGTCCCAGATGTGAAAAAATATCAAAAAGGCGATGCTTTAAAAGGCATAGCAGCCGTACAAGCCAGTATGATTAATATTGGTGTGGCTAAATTTGATAAAGCGGAGTACGATAAAGCCTACAATGCTTTTAATGGTGCTTTGTTAAGCCACGATATACTGATTACCGACGGCAAAAAAAGCGTATTGGACGACAAAAGCAAGTTGTCCAATCAAGTGTATATCACCGCTTTGGCTGCAGGATTAGCGAATAAAAACGAAGAGGCGCTAAAATTATACGAATCCATTTACAAAGCAGATAAAGACACTACAAAGGCCGAAATTTATAGTGGAATGTACCGCGCTAAACTCGCGTTGAAAGACACTGTAGGTGCGGAGGTATATCTTAAGGCGGGTCGTAAAGCACGTCCTGAAGATGCATCTTTGTTATTTGATGAGATTAACTCTTTTCTGGCCAAAGGCAAATTAGATGAATTGACAGGTAGTTTGAAAGCGGCTATTGCAAAAGAACCTAAAAACGTAAGTCTTTACGTAACACTTGGTAATGTGTATGACAACCTTTATCAGCGCGAAATAACTGCCAAAAACGAGGCAAAGTCTAAAGAATACTTTGAATTAGCAACAAAATACTACTCTGAGGCATCTACGCTTGATCCCAAAAATGCAACAGCAGTGTATTCTACGGGCGCATTGTATTATAACAAAGCAGCATTATTAACGCAGGAACTCAATGCGATGCCAGAAGATTTTTCTAATGCCGGTATGAAAAAATACAATGCTTTGAAGGATCAGATCAATGCTTTATTTGACCAAGCTTTACCCTACTTTAAAAAAGCGGAAAGCCTAGATCCAAATGACTTGAATACTTTGATCGCTCTTTCCGAAATCTTTGCACGCAAAGAAGAATTGGAATTGATGAAGGAGTTCAAAACCCGTTTGGAGACCATTAAAGGTGGTGGCAAAATAAATGCTCCGTACTTTAAAGGATAATTTTCAAACACAGTTTATTGTATAAAAAAAGCGATTACGAAGGAGAGAAACCTTTGTAATCGCTTTTTTTATGCATAATATACGTTCAATTATTGAAACACCCGGACATAATCAACAATCATATTCTGTGGAAACGGTGTAGTATTGTTCGGGTCTCCTGGGAAAGTACCGCCAACCGCTACATTAAATACAAAGAAAAAGTTTTTGTTGAAT
>JAAFHO010000321.1 GCA_013297575.1 Chitinophagales bacterium | reverse complement strand
AAGAAGTAATTACAAGGATTTATAATGCCTAATTGGGTAAAAGTGTAGTTTTTTGCACTTTTATCGGGGAAATTAGGTGTTGTAAATCCTTTTTTTGTGTGTAGTTGTTCCTGTGTAATATGGTCATATTTGACTCATTTAGAACTAAAAAGAAGAGATGAATCTATAATTTGGCAATAGTGATAAATGATAATTATTACATGGTTAAAATAATTAAGAAAGAATAATACTTTATATCATCAGGATATATTAACTTTGTCCGTCAAAGTTAACCTTAATTATATCATTTCATTATGATCAAAACCCCGAAGAAAGATTTGGCTTATACACATGATTCTGATACTACAAATAATGAATTTGTTCGTGGAAATAATTATCTCTTTCTAATTGCAATTAATGCTTATGAAACAAATACTTTGTTCAATTGTATTCGTGACGCTCAAAAAATTAAGGAAATATTATTAGAAAAATACACTTTCGAAAAAGAGTATGCTTTTGAACTTTTGGACAAAGCGGCTTCTCGCAAAGGGATATGGGATGAGTTTTTAAAATTAACGAATTTATTAACAGAGCATGACAACCTAGTAATATACTATTCTGGTCATGGAATGGTTCATCGTGTTTTAGATTTATTTTGTTGGATTCCAATTGAAGCAGAAAGTGATCATAGTCAATTATTTGACCAACCATTGGTAATTAACTTTATTAATAAAATGAAATGCCGACATTTATTCTTGATGGTTGATTGCTGTTTTTCAGGCACAATGTGGCAGGGTAAATCAACTGATTTAGATATAAATTCAAAACTGGAAAGTTATCCTTCTAGGTGGGGATTAAGTTCTGGAAGGGCAGAATTAGTGTCTGATGGTAAGCCTGGGACTCATAGCCCTTTTGCACAGGCCATTATTGATCTTTTAACGGATAATAACGAGCCATTATTCGTTTCTGACTTAGGTAATGAGGTGGTAAAAAAAGTTTTAGATACTGAAAAAACTCAAACTCCTCGGTTCGAACGACTGAATGCAAATGGACATGCTGGCGGGCAAATGATATTTTATCCTCGAAACTATAAGGGGGAAAATACTACTAAGACAGAAAAGATAGATATTTTAGCCCACTTGCCCGTTCATCCACATATCGGTTATCCTGCAAACCCTTTTAAAGGGCTAAAATGGTTTGAAGAGAAGGATGCTCGAATATTTTTTGGCAGATCAAATGAAATAAGGGATATTTTTCAAATAATAAGTCAACAAAATGACCGGAAGAAACGACTAATTCTTTTGTTTGGGCATTCAGGTACTGGCAAATCTTCGTTGCTCGAAGCAGGCTTATTACCTCGTATGCCGCAAGACTGGACGTCAAAGTATAAACGTAGAGGGCGAGATGGGAGTGTACTTGAAATTATAGATAATTATGTAAATGAAATAGATCCGAATACGCCGGTAAAAAATCTATTGATTATTGACCAATTGGAAGAGATTTTTTCTAACCCAGGTAAATGGAGTAAAGTTGAAGAGTCCCTATTAAGCAAAAAAATAAATGACAAATTATCCGAATTTACTCGTCTAACTATAGTACTTAGTTTTAGAGAAGAGTATTTAGGGCGGATCACTTCTGTTTTGAATTCACCTCCAGAGTCATACACTTCAATCAGTTTGAATCATATAAGCAAGCAAGGTGTAATAGAGGCTTCAACAGGTATTTCTTCTAATCAAATACGTGATAACTATAAAGGTCTAAAGTATGAAAGTGATGACCTGCCTACAATTCTTGCTAATGATTTTAGTGCTTTAAAAGAAAAACAATATACGCCTTTATTGCAGTACCTATTACGCAAAATGTGGGATACTATTTACTTTCCAAAAGCCGTCGAACCATTAGAGTTTACTTATGAACTCTATTATAAAGTGCAGCGAAATTCAATGAGAGCGTTGCTGGAGACTCAACTAGCCGAGGTAGAGATATCTTTTAAAGGATCATTGACTAGTGGTTTATTAGTTGATATGTTATTTATTTTTGTAACAGAGGATTTAACCGTAAGTGGAAAGACTTTGGACTATATTGAAAAAAGATATAGCCATATTGGAAAGGAACGTATTGAATCTATATGTAAATCACTGGAAAATAATTACTTATTGTCAAGTTATTATGACCTAGACAGAAATAAGTGTTACAGGTTGTGTCATGATTCATTAGCACAAAACGTGGTACAAATTTACCAAAACTCTGAATACTTAGGGCAACGGGCAAGTCGATTTTTAGAGCAAGCCTTGAGGTCGAAAGTGCCTTTAAGTAAAGAAGGCGTTTTAGGCATTGCAGACGGGATCGGTGGTCGAAAATGTTTTTCTGCTGATGAATATGATTTGTACAAAAAAGGATGGAAAAAACACGTGAAAGAAATTGTTTTCGATGAAATAAGAACTGATAATGAACGTAATGGGGCTGAAAGATTAAAAACCTATGAAAGTATTTTTGGAGTTGTAAAAGTCGATCACCCCGCATATACGGTGAATACACTATTTGATAAGGTTGAATTACTTGTTTTTAAAGAAAAAAAGACTGCTTTAATTGATTTGATCCATGCGATCTCATTTATTAAAGAGGAGGATAATATCAAAGATGGGTTGAGAGAAAGTATAATTAATTTTTCAATCACAGAAGAATTATACTTGATTATGCCTCTGTTTGGACTTAGCAATAGAATAAAAGAAAATAGTGATAATTTTGATGAAGGGAAGGGTACAATCGATTTTGATTCATATATTATAGATTATTCAAAATCAATTAAGGGGATTATAAAGTTTGTTATATTAAATTATTATAATAAAAAAGAAAACAAATTAAATTTATTGAGTAATAATATCCTTGTTAATTTTTTTAAAGAGGCAATTGGAGAATATAAATCAAAAATTATTGCTAGTCTCACTGACAGTTTTGAAACAACAGATCAGCATTTTGTTTTTATAGAAAGTCTATATAAACAGCCACTACGATCTGCTGGTAGTTGGAATTGGTTGGATCGCCTTCATTATTTATCCTTATTTGCCAAATTTCATGCTTGTAATCGTTTAGGCTTGGTAACGCCAGATAAAATTTCTTCATTTCATCTGCTTTTTGTCAAAACAATGGAAATGAAAAATTCAAACGCAAGTAAAACACCCACTGTCGCAAGTAATCTGGATAGTTATGCTAGCAATCTACAAATATTAAAACTATTATCTGTAAATGAATTTAATGAAATTCCACAATATATTATAAGCGGTGGCCATAAGGATAAAATACCTCCAAGTTTTTTTACAGAATTCTTCGAGTTAAAAGTTAAATATGGGCTATATTTAATAAGGTTTGATACTTATCGGCTCGGATTAAGTAAAAAGATAGGCGTTTTAGTGGACAGCGTACTTACAGAACTCCAAATAGATAATAATCCACTTAACGTATCTTCTGAATATCTTGATAATATTTTAGAGAAAATAATAAGAGATGGAGAACTGACAACCGCTTTTGGCTCTATTGATTTTATTGTGGAAAATAAAATTCCAATTAGTATAAAACCATTCATTGTATCTTGCTCAATAGAACAAGAAGTGAATGAACAACTGAACAATAAAATTCTTCCTAATGAGATTTTTTCTCGCTATCGTGCAAAAGTAAAAGGTCAACTCGTATGGAATATTGATTATTTGAAAAAGCATCAAGTGTCTGTATCAAACACCGAAAATATTAAAATTAATGACATTATATACCTAATCTCTCAAGCCAATTTAGGTGAAGCCCTACTTTTGCTAAAACAAATAATACCTAAAGACGATGAAGACGATTTAAATGATCTTGAAAAGAAGTATTTTGATTTAGAAAATAACAAGATTCTGTATTCAGACGAAGAATACTCTAGCCGTTATGCAGGTATAAGTACATATATTATTGAACTTGCTAAATCTATAAATCTTTAATTAAATTATACACAAAAAATAAAAACAAACAAATATCTTTATCCCTGATTTTTAAGAGATAATTTTTGAGCAAGGAACGAAATCAGTAACGCCCAAAATTTTTTAAAATTTTCCCCCATTTTTTGTTTCGTTTTTTTCAATTTTTGTCATTAACTAAAATTATACCATCATTACATACTTCACCCTAACAAGAAAACGCTGAATTTATGCCTAAAGCATTCTCACTTCACATTGGACTCAACGAAGTCGATCCCGCCCAATATGCTGGCTGGAACGGAAAACTCAATTTCGCGGAACAAGACGCGGAAGACATGTTTCAATTGGCCCGCAAAGCCAAATTTGCACAATCCATTCCGCTGCTAGGCGAAATGGCCACACGTGAAAACGTGCTGGAAAATTTAAAAAAACTAGCAAAAAATGCCCAAAAAGACGATTTAGTTATGATCACCTACTCCGGTCATGGCGCACTAGTCCCCGATACTAACGAGGACGAGGAGGATAAGGAGGCGGATGAAACCTGGTGCTGTTACGACGGGCAACTCCTCGACGATGAACTCAAATACCTTTGGACAAAGTTCAAACCCGGCGTAAGGATTATCCTGTTCTCGGATAGTTGTCACAGCGGCGATATTGCCAAAAATGACGACCCCAATGACCTCATTTGGCAAGCCATACAGGATGGTGCTAAGTTTATGCCCTTGGAAAAATCATTCGCTGCATACAAGGCCAACCAAGCCTTTTACGACAAAATTCAAAAGGAAATCCCGCTGGTTGATCTGAGTGCGATCAAAGCAAGCATAAAACAGTTTGCGGGCTGTCACGAGGATGGTTTTTCGTACGAAGGCATGGGTAATGGTCAATTCACCAAAGCCCTAAAGTCGGTGTGGAAAGATGGCGCATTTACAGGGACTTACCAAGCCTTTTTTGAAGCAATCTTGCTCAAAATGAAAGGTGCTAAACAAACGCCAAAAATGCAGCATATTGGCCCAGTTGATCAGGGTTTTGAAACTGCGCGCGCATTTACAGTGGAGCAAGGCGTGGGGCTGAATGCACCACCTCGCCCCGATACTTCGACATCGAGGTTGCCTGCAGGTGGAGCCGCACCGTTGCTTGTTAATTTTGGGCCAGCCAGTAAAAGCACAGCATTGATAGGTGAAGAACAATACAGCGGTGTAAATGAGGATGTAATCGGTGTTTTTTCGCCAAAATCAAACGAAACCAACGATTGGGATCGTGCGCACGCGCTATACGATCAACTCAAATTGGACAAAAATGAGGTGCTTTTTGTAGAACCCGAACTGGAACACGAGACGATTGTAAACGAAACAACCGAACTGAGTAAAAGCACAGAAACCGAAAGTTACCTTTCTACATGGCCGCATCCAAACGTGAGAGCAGGTAATGAAATGTGGCATTTGTCGGATCAATATTCACAATTGGGACCTGCGCGCGATTCCATTATGAATGAACCCGATACTATGGCATTTTTGGCGCAAAAACCGATCCGAATTGCGCATTTTGATACTGGTTTTTTCCCATTCCAAGATTTTATGCCGGAAAAACTATTGGTGCACTTAGCCAAAAGTTTTGTGCCAGGGGAGTCAGAAAATTTAGGCGTGGATTTTAAAACCAAAGGTCTTGTTCCCCCACAACAAGGACATGGTGCGGCTACATTGGCACTTTTGGCGGGTCCCAAAGTTAATGCACCAAAAGGATTGGAAGGCTTTTCCGGTTATATTGGTGCTGTTCCTTTTGCAGAGGTGATACCGATCCGTATTCAAGATTCAGTCGCCTTGCTCAAGACCCGTGCTTTTGAGCGCGCTGTTTATTACGCCATAGAGCAAGGTTGTGAGGTAATTACCATGAGTATGGCAGGTGCGCCCAGCCGCCGTTGGGTAGATGCCATAAATGCAGCGTATGAAAAAGGTATTACCATTGTAACTGCCGCTGGAAATTCTTGGCGCAAAGGAGGGAAGAAATTTTTACCTGAATACCTGTTGTACCCTGCTCGTTTTGAGCGTGTTATAGCGGCAGCAGGTGTTTCTCACAACAAGCAACCGTATAATTTTGTAGTAAATACTTGGGAAGAGGATCAAGCCGCAATGGCCTCAAAAAGTGCAGGCGGAATTGATATGCAGGGCAATCACGGCCCTGAGGAGCAAATGTGGCATGTGGCCGCTGGTTATACACCTAATGTAATTTGGGCCGAAACCGATGAAACAGATGCCAACGGCAAACCCAAAACAGGGAAACCTGATCCTCATTTTATCTTTACAGGTGGAGGTACATCTTCTGCCACACCGCAAGTTGCTGCTACTGCCGCTTTGTGGATTGCCAAGCACCGCAAACAACTTCAAGATTTGGGTTATACGGGTACTTGGCGGCAAGTAGAGGCCGTTCGTCATGCCATTTTTAGCACAGGGGAATTAGCAAAGCCCGAATACCGTTCGCATATCGGTAATGGTGGTGTAAAAGCCATGAATGCATTGAGGGTGATGCCCTTACCAGCGCACCAGCTAGTCAAAAGCCCCACGTCATCTGTGCCGTTTTTGCCTTTATTCTCCACGCTTTTGGGTTTTGCTAAAAGTGGCCCAGGTGAATCTCTGGAATCTGGTGATCCAGTAAAAGCCGAAATGATGGCACTTGAATTGGCTCAATTGGCCAGCACCGAACCTGAAATTGCTGATTTGCTCAAAGGTGACTGGAGCGATTCGGATGCTTTAGATGAATTGCGTGCTTCTACCCGTTGGGAACAATTGCTGGCAGCGATAAAGGTCAGTAAAACGGCTTCGGATACGCTGAAAAAGGGTATATTGTCTATTTAAAATACGC
>JAAFHO010000319.1 GCA_013297575.1 Chitinophagales bacterium | reverse complement strand
AATATTTATCGGCTGCTGAAATTGCGGCTCAATCCTGTTCATCAGATTTGGTCGTTTTGAGTGCTTGTAACACCGCAAAAGGGGCATTGATGCCCGGTGAAGGAGTGTCCAGTTTGGGGCGAGCGTTCCTGATGGCGGGTGCAAAAAGCGTACTGATGACGCAATGGAATACCGAAGACAACGCTGCCTTTGAGGTAGTTCCTGCTTTTTTTGAGCAAATAAAACAAGGAGTTCCCAAGGATATCGCTTTACAACAGGCAAAATTGGCGATGTTGGACAAACCGTCATTGTCGGCATTTAATGCGCCGCTGTATTGGGCGGGTTTTATGGTATCGGGTAGTATGCAACCAGTGCAAGACAGCAGCTACCCATTGTGGAAATGGGTGCTTGCTGGCCTGTCCTGTGCTTTGGCATTTTGGTGTGTAGTGAAGTTGTACGCTCGTGTTAAATAAACTGGTCTTTATTTTTTTGGTTTGGTCTCAGCATACTGCTTGCACCTGCGGAATAAACAAAAATATAATCTACAACGTCTTCCACCTATGGAGTGGCAATGTTTTGGGATGCAAGAGCTAGGATTTGCTACTACTATTGGCCAAGTAGGGCGCAATATAGTATCGGCCACCGTATGTATCGTATCTGTATTTATTGTATCCTGAAAAACGCCTGGCAGACCATTTAAATCGGGATTTTGAAACACAATACTTGCAAAATTCTCAATACTTTGCCCTTTAGGTGGACAAGTTGCGGCACACGAAAACTTGACCCAGCCCACTGTTTCATTGTAGTTGTATCTTTGGGGACTTCTTTGGGTACTACCAGGTAAATTAATATTGAAGAAACTAAACTTAATGTCCCCAACATTAACCGACGGAGTAAAGGTATTCAAGTGACTCGCCTCTAAGGGTGTCACTTGATAGGGGCGAAGTTGTGCAGGTAACTGATCGTACACAAAAACGTTTTTTGCATAATCATTTCCTTCATTCTGAAAAGAAATATAATAATTTAGCATACCTGTCCCATTTTCGGTACAACCAGTTTGATCCACTATTTTTCTGTTAGGATCGTGTGGAGCAGTGGATAAAAGTATTTTTGTACATGGAGATCTTTGTGTTAGTGATGGGTCAATTGGCTTATCGATTATATTGTATTTGATCGTCGCTTGATACTCTGCTATTTTACCAATATGAGGAACATCTCTATCCATCTGCACATAGATATGGCGTACTTCATTTTGCTTTAGATTAGCAAAACTGAAAGTAGGAATAGCACCGTTTGTAATAGTGGAAAGTGGAGATTTAGTATTGAGTCCATCAGCATTATAGGTAAAATATCCTACTGGCTTAAATCCAGTTGGGTCTTGGCTCAAGCAATTTGAAAGCGTAATGATTCCATTTAAATTTGGCAAATTGGTTCTATTGGTGTATGAAATAATCAGATAATAATAAGCAGTAGTCGTATCCCATGGCGCCCAAGATGTACCAATTTCAATGGATTCGGTGTTGTTTATATAGGTATCTGCATTTGGAATGTTTAGTGGAGGAGTTAATGACGGATTTATTATACTAGGTTGATATTTTGATTCTCCTCTTGGTACAGAACTTGTTGTTTTAGGTTTTGGAGGAAGATTTGGGTCATTTTTCTTCATTAACCATGCCTCCATATTGCCAATGTCTAGCGTAGGAGTACCAGAAAAATACTGTAATTTTACTTTAGTTGTGAAATTATTGGAGGTCAAGCTTGCTTTGCTGTATTGATTTATTTCTATATAATTTCCATCAGGTAGTATTACGAAAAAAAACATACTATCATTAATTATTTGGCTTGGGTTACTATGAACTACTACTTTTAACTCGGAATAGCCACTGTTATCTGTTGCTAATAGTATAATGTCATATACATCTGGGTCGACTGCAACACTGATTTTTGCCAATACACCAGGTTCATTAGTTTCCATGTTTTTTGCCGAAATCAAAAAAAGTCCAGCCAAAATACAACAGTACTGTGCTAGTACAGAAAATTTTAAGGTAATCATAAATTATTTAGGTTTAGTGTGAAATATTGTGTGTAGTAAGGTGTTAACAATGGGTATTTGGGTAAAGTTCCGAATAATAAAAATATTATGCTGTTTTTTTATCGAAAATTAAATTTGGAGGCTGGCGGGCCTCAAGTTGCCCCAAAGCACCGCCAGTTCCGTTGTGTTCAAATGTCTAAAATGGGTAGTTTTACTTTAGTTTTTGCACAAAACCAATTCAAAACAAGTATTATGGCTGTAATTTTTGCAGATTTCAAAACACACGCCTTCAATCACGATTTTGTACTTACCGGCCTTCGCACCTCGATTGAACAGCACAAACTCACGTGCTACGCAATTCATACCATTATCGGTACAAGCAGCAATATCACCAAAGCAATACGGGCCAATCGGGTGCAGTTCCACCGATGATGTACCATCAGGTAATAGTGCCACGGGGTTGCCAAATTCATCCAAAACCTGTATTTTGCCAATCACCAAATTACTAAATACTACATCCGAATAAGGATTGCATACTGAAATGCACATGATTTCATAATCATCGGTTTCCAAGCAATCGCAATCGCTGTCGCCCCAAGAAATATTGATGACGGGTTTGAGGTTGGGCATTTTGGATGGCAAGCAACGGAAAGCATTTTGTGCCAAGAAACCAATCAGCGGAGATCCCGATTTTACCTGTACAATGATTTCATTTTCACAAGGTTTCCAGTCATTCTCGCGATGTCAAAGCACTTAAGGGCAATTCTGTCTTTTTCATAATTTTTGGTTTAATATTTAGTAGTAGTTGTACAAGACTTTTCTTGTGTATGCTGATATATTCTTTAGCTATTTGATTTGTGACAAAAAAAGTGAAAAATATTTTTTTGGGGTGTTGGGGTAACTATTTTTTTGTAACAATACGCTTTTAGTACCGACTAAATAACGATCCATCGAGTATCCTATCGAAACAACTACCTCAAAAAATAAATTGTAAGAAATGCGCTACCTTTGTCACGTTTGTACTAATCCAATACATATATGGAGGTTGAAAAACTAACTGAGGTCATCCAACGAGAGAAAAAATGCTCGCAGGAGGAGGCACTTCAAATTATTGATTTACTCGAGTTCAATAAAATAGTCCATCAAACGGACGCTGAACTGCTCAAAAAAAAGGCGCTTGAATTGTGGGACGCACAATTTGGGCAAAGTAGCCGCAACTTCGGTTTGTCGATGCACGAATTTACGGCATTGGTCGATCGGCTCAAAAATGGCGATCAATCCTTGTTTGAACGTGTTTTTTTGCACCATTTCAACGACTGTATGTTGTATTTAATCCACCAAAAAAGCACGCTCCAGCATATTGCTTATGATGCTACGATGGATACGCTCCTCAAATTCAGGCAATTACTGGTGGATGGTAAAATTACTTATGGCAATTTAAGGTATTTGTTTACCCGAATGGCCGTTTTTGCTGCTCAAAAAATCCGAATGAAAAATACCCGTATTGACCCCATTGAGTCGATGCAAGAAATGACTGTTCAAGAACCCGATACCGTGGAGGAGGAGTCTTTGACTATTCTTGCAAAAGCATGGAAAAAACTAGGTGAGGAATGCCAGCATTTGCTTACCCACTTTTATTATAATAGTAAATCTTGGAAGGAAATTGCCGTTTTAATGGATATTTCCGAAGATAATGCTCGTAAAAAAGGCCAACGCTGTCGAGATGCACTAACTACAATTGTGAAAGATTATACTTAATACTTTGTAAACCAAATTTATTCATATTTTGGCTGTATCTTTTTTCGCCGTACTTCCCCAATTTTTTCATTCGTAGCGCTGCTATGAACTCAAAAATTGGCTCGTCTGACAAAAAAATCTACTACCCAAAATATAAGCAAATTTAATTTACAAAGTATTTAATCGCATGATATGAAAAAACGATACATAGACCGTCTCCATGAACCAAATGCCTCCGAAGCGGCGCAAGAAGAGGCCCTGAAAAGGCTCGTTCAAGCGCACCTTGACGACGAAAATAGGCTCAAATGGGCCGAACAACTCCAACAACAAGGGGTAGTGCGGCAGCAAAAACAACCGCAGCAAGTATGGAAATACCTTGCCGCAGCAGCCATCGTTCTGCTACTTGCCAGCGTGGGAACTTGGTGGTTGCTCCAACCTGCCACGGCCACTGAATTGGCTACGGCATATATAAAAGCAGATGAACCCTTGAAATTACCGGCAGGTTTTAGGGGCGATACCAACGATGATGCCCGTCGGTCGGCTGCCTTACAAGCCTTTAATGACGGCGATTATGCCAAAACACTCCAATTGATGAGCACTGTTGCTTCCTCCGATTCCACTATGCAGCGCGATTTGTTTTTGAAAGGGATGAGCCATTTTTATTTAAGTGATTATCCGAAAGCCATCACCATTTTTGAACAAATGGACAAAGCCGATGATAGCCAAGTGGATTGGTTTTTAGCACTTTCTTCCCTAAAAACGGGCAATAATTCTGCGGCAAAGCCCGCTTTGGAACGACTATTAAACGATCCTGTTTATGCAGAACGGGTACAAAAATTGCTGGAGCGTTTGGATCAAAAATAAACAATTTTCTAACGCGCCAGAACTACTTCATGGGCGATTGACGTAAATCCATTCACCCGATAGTTCAAAAAATACAACCTAGAGGGTAAATCGGTCATGCTGATATAAGTGTTGTAATCGGTGACGGCCTGCGTTTTGAGCAGGTCGCCCTGTGTCGAGTATAGTTCCACAATGCCGCCTTGCTGATCGGTGTTTATTGTAATACTTTCGGTGGTGGGGTTGGGGAAATAGTTGAAGGAAAAGGCAGGCACCAAAGCGCGTTTTTGGGTGGTATCTTGCTTTATTCGATGGTGGTATCCTCCGCACACTCTTTTTTGACTATAACAGACAATCTCAACTAAACCAAGCGTTGTATTGGCATACATCTGCACTATATTGTTACGACTTAGCGTCACTTCTTCTGGTAGCAGTTCCATCGGTTCGTATCCAATATAGGAAATAGAAATAAGGTCTTCTTTTGCGGTGTAAATTGAAAATTTACCATTAATATCAGTCATCGTACCGCCTGTTTTGCCTACCAACCGAATCGTAGCACCTACTAATGGTTCAGCGGTGACATCATCCAGTAGTTGTCCGGTTACTAAATTGCCTGTTGTGGCTGTAGTAGATTGTGCAATCAGGTTGTTACCAAGTGCCAATAAAAGTAAAAAACTGAGGTGTAATTTCATTGTATTGGATGTTATAAAGTTTATAACGCAAAGTTGTAGAAAATATATGTACGGCAACTGAGCCAATGATTGAACAGGTGTGTTTTTGGGGTGGAATGGGGTTTTGGTTGATTGGGGCTGATTTTAATACACTTTTTAGAGGTCTCGGGTATTGTGAATGGATGAGCATCATTATAATCGCAGCAGTATTTCAAATTGTGTGAAGCCGCTCAATTTGCTATTGACAAAGTGTAAGAAATATTTACATTAAATTAATATTATGCTTTCTTATATTAAATATAGTTTTTGTAATTTTGTGATATGTATGAAATAGACTCCAAAGATTATTGGGCATTGGATCATTTAACCTTAGGGAATTTAGAGCAAATGATTTCAAACGACCACTCAATGAGTACTGCGTGGATTAAAAGCATATTAACGAATTATGGTAAATGGTATCCTTCACAAGTCCAACTACCCGAAGCAGCACAAGAGCGCGCAGTAGTAAAACAAGAGAAACCCGATTTAAGCATAAAAACTTACCCAAATCCTGCTAAAAATACGGTTTCTATTGTATTACCCAATGGTATTGAGTTTGAGAAAATAAAAATTTATGACCAATTGGGTAGCTGTGTGTGGCAGCATTTGATCGTTACAGGCGATAGCAAATCACAAGTATTGGATGTGTCCGGGATTACTTCGGGCATTTACTTTCTTCAGGCTGAAGGAAAGGAAAATATAATAAAAACAAAACTGGTTATTTTGAAGTAGATTTTTTCATCATTAGTCCCTTTCAGGTATTTTGACCCGAAAGGGACTTTTATTCATTAACGCATTTCGCATGAGATATTTTATTATATTTATAACCTTTTTTTGCACCTTCCAAGCCGCTGCCCAGCCCGGCTTCAATCGGTTTTATGATCTAGGACACAAGGTATCTGCATTTTACAGTGGTGTCTGCCTTTACGACACTTTATATATCGCGGGAATAGTACAAGACGAAAATAATTTGCAGGCTGTTGCACTTATTATGGCAGATACCAATGGGAATATTATTAGTGTACATCCATATTTTAATCCGGATGGTTTTGATTTGGCATTTGGACGAGATTACGATATTAAGGTATTACCAGATGAAAGTATCGTTTTTTTGGCGGGCAAATTAACAAATCTTGATAATTATTTGTTTCGGTATGATAAAACGGGTACTCTATTAAGCGTAAACAAAATAGATTTTTCTAATCTTACGGATTATAATATTTATTTAAACGAGATAGAATTATATAAAGATGGATTACTGATCGGGGGAACCGTCATAGATACCAATTATATCAGACGTACCTGTCTGATATATACCGATTACGATGGTGAGGTGCGATGGATGCAACGTTATGGGCATCCGCC
Source organism: Chitinophagales bacterium (assembly GCA_013297575.1). Classification (GTDB taxonomy): domain Bacteria; phylum Bacteroidota; class Bacteroidia; order Chitinophagales; family Saprospiraceae; genus M3007. The sequence goes on along the minus strand of JAAFHO010000319.1, from coordinate 129 downwards.
TGATTATCAGGAATATCGGCCTTGTTTGAGTGTAGTTGATGATAATACGATACTTTTAGGTACCGGATTGACTACGGTAGTTCTTGGTACTGGTATATTTAATAGTCATTTATTCGCTGTGGATAGTTT
>JAAFHO010000032.1 GCA_013297575.1 Chitinophagales bacterium | reverse complement strand
GCCGATTGTCCAATAGCGCCGGCAATAACGCATTCCTGTGGTGTGCACTTTTGATTGCAGGGTTGCATTTGATCTGATTACCCAATTTTTTGTAGTTGCCACTGTGAAAGAATAAATGGTGTACGCAGACCTCGGAAGTGATTCTTTTCTGTTCTAAAGGGATGGTGTTATCAAACAAATCCAATTCGTCTTTAGTAGAAATATGTAGTATATGGAGGCGTGTTCCGTGTTTTTTTGCCAACTGGGAGGCCATTGTGGATGATAGTAGGCATGCTTTTACATTTCGTATACGCGGGTGGAATTCAGCGGTAAGTGCCTCTCCGTATAATGCTTTATAGTGTGCTAAATTGGTTTGCACTGTTTTTTCGTCTTCACAATGCGTTGAGATCAGCATAGGCGTGCTTGCAAATACGCGCTCCAGTGTATTGGGATTATCTACCAGCATATTGCCTGTACTGCTGCCCATAAATAACTTTAGGCCACAAACATTGCTTGGATTGGTGCGCATTATTTCATCGTAGTTATCATTGGTGCCACCCATATAAAAGGAGTAATTGGCCAAAGATGTTTTTGCACCAATTTTGTATTTTTCTTCCAAAAGTTCCTGTGTCACCGATGGCGGATTTACATTGGGCATTTCCATATAAGAGGTAACGCCACCTGCCACAGCAGCCCTACTCTCGGTGGCAATATTGGCTTTATGAGTAAGACCTGGTTCCCTGAAATGCACTTGGTCGTCGATAATACCGGGTAATACAAAATTACCTTTTGCGTCTATCGTACGTGCATTTGGAGCGGAAATATGTGGGGCAATTTTGGTAATTCTCCCATTTTCGATTAAAATATCGGTAGATTTTATGGTGCCGCGGTTAACTAGCTGTGCATTGGTGATGAGTAGCATTTTGTACTAAATATAAGCGATGATATGTGATAGTGTGTGTTTTGGGCAAAGGTATGGCGGAATCGTTTATTTTGTCGTTCCTCATCCAATAAAAATGCCCAGTAAAGTTGAACTTCACTGGGCATTTTTATTGGGCGTTGTAAAATTGCATCTTATTTTACACTAGCACGTACAAAAGCATCAATTTTGTTTTTGGTTTCCAATGTACGTTCCATAGCCTCTGCTGCGCTTCGAGTGTCAAATTGTTGGACACAAATGGAATAAAAATTAGAACCTTCAAAACGGATAATTTTTGCTTCGTTATAACCCGCAGTAATCAAGGTTTGTAATTGATTTTGTGCGCGATTTTCGGCCAAAAAAGAACCTGCTACCACATAAAATTGTGCTTGACCAGTGGAAACTTTAAGCCCACCATCGTGTTTGATGGGCTCAGGTTCATTTTTATTGCCACCGCCGCTAAACGGTTGTGGATCACCTGAAGCACCAGTTGTACTTGGCGCTAATTCACCATCTACATAGACCATCGAGCTGCCGTTGACACCAGTAATCATTTTTACTTCCGTTCGGCGGTTGCGCGCATAATCGGTTTCGCTGCATTTGATCCCGTCCACACAATTATTGCGCGGCTTGCTTTCTCCATTGCCGATGGGCAATAAACGATTGCGGCTAATGCCTTTAGTAACGAGGTATTCGACTACACCATTCGCGCGTTTTTGGCTCAATTGCTGGTTATAATTGTCTTTGCCGCGGCTATCCGTATGGCTGGATAGTTCTACACTAATACCAGTATGTTGTTTCATCAAAGCCACTACAATATCGAGGTCTTTACGCGCATCTGGGCGAAGTGAAGCGTCGTTGTAATTGTAGTAGATATTCGGCAATTCCATGACAGTACCCGGTAATAATGGCGCCACAGAAATGTTATGAGCGGCCAATTCAGAGCCAGCCGCACCCGATTCTACTTCCGTTGAACCGATTTTACGACCACCTTGGTACAGATCTACTTTGTATTTGGTATTTGGATTGAGGTAATATTGGATTTTACCATTTTCGTCGGTCATAATGGTATCTTTTTTACCATTTCCGAGGTCAATTACTACTGCTGTTGCACCAGAAAGTGGCGCATTGGTCAGGTAATTAAAAACGGAGGCATTCCAAAGTACTTTATCCATTACCTTGCTGAGCGGAATGGTCACTTTATTGGGGCCTTCGGCTACGGTAAGTGATATTTGTTTGGTTTGATAACCATCTAAAGAGACCGTCAAGGAGTAGGTGCCCGGTGTCAAAGTAGTACCATAACGGCCTTTTTTATCCGAAATGCCCGCTAGTCCAGCGTGTGCAGGTACTGCTTTAAGTACATCTTGTCCATCAACTTTTACAACAGTGATCAAATTACCGGATTCATCGCGACCAATAACATCGCCCATGCCCATATCGAGTAAGCGTACATCTGCACCAGCAAGTGCTTTACCGCTCACGGCATCGGTTACCGTTACCAAAAGATCCATAGGGCTATTGTCCTCGTTTTGGTCGATATTCATCAAATCGTCCAAATTACCGTTTATTACATTAAAACTCAAGATGTCATCTTGGCCTTGCCCCGGTGTACCATTACTGGAAAAATATCCGTTAATTTTGTTCAAGTCAACGATAAGTCCAAAATCATCACCGGCTGTATTAAATGGCTCGGGTAGAATAATTGGTTTGCTCCATTCGCCATTTTTACCAACATTTGTTTGGAAAATATCCAACCCGCCTTTACCACCCCGCCCAGTAGAAGCGAAATACAAGGTATTATCGGCATGAATAAAAGGGAATACTTCATTGCCTGCGGTATTAATACTTGGGCCAAGGTTGATGGGTGTACCCCAAGTATCGCCAGTTTTGAAGGAAACATACAAGTCCATTTTCCCGAATCCACCGGGGCGGTCAGAAGCAAAATAGAGTTTGTCGCCATCAATGCTTAATGCCGGGTGGCAGTCGTTGAATTCACTGTTGTTCAATCCTAGATCTATCGGTGCACTCCAAATATTATCTTGTTTAGTAGAGGAGTAGATCCTCATCTTCTGGATTCCATCGCTTGATACCTTGTCTTTACCATCAATGATGGAGTTGCGGGAGAAATAGATCATATCGCCCGTTGGACTTAAACAAACAGGGCCTTCGTGGTTTTTGGAGGTAATCTCCTTTGAAAAAATTTCGGGTGTCATTAATTCACCTTCCTGATTACGGCGGGCATGCAAAATAGACATGGCTAACATATTCAGGCTATCGTCCTTTTCTTTTTCTATGCCTGCATTATTGGTAGAAATAAAAATAATGCCATCCTCATAAAACGTGGGACTAAATTCCAGTTCTTTGGTGTTTACATTCACTTCATTTTTCACTTGTACAGTGACTGTTTGTTTTTGGGCAAACAAACTTGGGAATAAAGTAAACAAGCACGCAAGTACTGCGATATGTTTATAAACTTTCATGATTTTGTAGTTATGATTTGTGAATTATGGAGGGTTGTGTTGTTGGTAATTAAATATTAAATTATAAATTACCGCTAACACAACCCTTCATACAAGAAAATTAAAGGAAAAATCTTGGATTAGCAAGGTTTTTCTTTCCCTTTTTGCTTTTTGGCGTGGGTTGTGGCTTTAAATCTGCTTGCAACATGATCTCGAAAGAGCCCGCTGTAAAATCGCGGATACGAGATAAAGTGAAATCATAAGCAGCACCTACGCCGATCTGATTCGTTGCTTGCCAAAAAAACAATAAATCCGCTGATTCCAAACCACCGCCACCGCCTACACGCCCAGATACGCCAAAGGTAAATTTATTGTTGATATCTAGGTTCAGGTTAATGTCTGTATTGATGGGTACACCATATACATATTTAACCATTATAGCTGGTAAAAACTTAATGTCTTTGTTGATAGGCAACACTGCGCCTGCCATACCATAATAGTGTCGGTACTCTTTTGCGGTAACAAATGCAGGGTTACTATTTAAACCGATCGTATTGGAATAAATACGTGGCAAAGAAAAACCTACATAGAATTTTTGCATAAAAGTACCGTAAACACCTGCGCCTACATTACCATATACATCATTAACTCGATTGGTAATCAAAGATGGATCGACACCCGGGCCACCAGGATTTGCGGTAGTGGCCTCTGCAAAATTAATGGCTAATGAACGCAATGAACCTTGTACACCTACACGTAAAGAGGTGTTTTCACTGGAAATCAGGTCATAAGAATAAGCCAAAGATCCAAAGAAATCGCGTTGTAAACCCGCTTGTTGGTGCGACAATACAGCACCAATACCTACCCTTTTAGACAGGAACGGCGAATTGATACTGGCCAGTGCAGACTTGGGTGCGCCATCAAAACCAGCCCATTGGTTGCGGTAAATTGCCGTAACGCTAGGTACGCCGCGCACACCTGCGTAGGCTGGGTTGACCAGCAACTTATTGTACATAAATTGCGTATATTGGTGGTCTTGTTGAGCACATGCCACCGTTGCCACTAATAAAAATAATGGGAATAATATTTTTTTCATACTGTGAGTTTTAACGGTAAATGTGAACAAAACCTTTCAATGCAGCAGCATCTGGGTCTTGCTTGAAAATATAATAATAAACTCCATCGGGTAGTTCTTTACCCGCTTCGTTATTTAATGTACCATTCCATGCCTTTCCCGATGTGTTTTCATAACCTTTTGCTTCAAATACCTTATCGCCCCATTGGCTAAAAATGACCAGTGTATTGTTAGGATATAACCGAGAGTCTAAGCAAGGTATTTCAAAAACATCATTAGTTTGGTCGTTATTTGGTGTGAAAATATTTGGAATAAAATCACATTTATTATCGCGAACACTAATGGTTACGGTGGCCATATCGCATAAATCGGGGCAGGCAATAGAGCATATCTCATAAATAAACGAGAACGTACCCGCTGCACCAGAAACAAACTTAAATGTACCGTCGGTGGTGTTAAAATCAAGACCATCGAGTGGGCTTTGCTGTGCAAAAGTAATATCGGATTGCGCCGTAAAATTATCATTGAGCAGCACACTTGCAGCCGTTAAAGTATCACCTAAGCCAATCGTGAAATCCAAGTCATCTTCTGCAATCGGTTTTACGGCCATCACCACTGATACTGGTGCGGCTGTGGCAGTACATCCATTCAAAGATGCCGTTACAGAATAATTACCTGTATTGCCTTGCGAAAGACTTAAAATGGTAATAGATGCTGTGTTCGGATACGACGTTTGCGGCCCTGTCCAGGCATAAGTAGCATTAGGATAAGACGTGACAGAAAGTACCACCATTTCCCCTTCACAACCCGGATTGGGTGCTACCGTAGGCGCATTGATTAAGAAAGGCGTAACATTCACCGTAAATGCACAGGTAGATGAATTACCAAATTCATCTGTTGCCTGATAAGTCAATGTATAGTTGCCTATTGGGTAATTACCATTTGCCGTAGGACCAGAAACTTGGACTAATATAGGCATTGGGTCACAGTCGTCGGTTACCGTCAGCGCATTAAAAGTTAAATCAGCACTTTGGCAATTCACCGAACCCGCTATCGTAGCCACCACATTAGATGGATCGCTAATCACTACACCAGCAGCATTTACCACAACGGGTTGTGGACAATTGATCGTAGGAGGTGAAGGATCGGAAATCGTAATCGTAAAAGTACTGGCTATCGTAATACCGTTGACTTCCTTTGCGGTATAAGTTACAATGGTCGTTCCTACTGGGAATATATCACCTGAGTTGTGCGAACTGGTAATAACCGGTGTCGAACAGAAGCCCTGTACTGTTGGTTCTGTCCAATTCGCCACACTCGAACAACCTGTAATATTTTGGTTAGCGGGGAAATTACCAAATGTAGGGATAAACATAGAACTTATCGTAATAGATAAAGTGTCTTTGGTTGTATTTCCGCTTGCATCTGTGATCAAAAACTCGATTTTAGTGGTACCAATTGGGAAGGTATCCTTCAAAACTCCCATAGGAGAAATCATAGGATTGGGATCACAATTGTCGGTGCCACTTGGATCGGGTAAGTTTAATATATGGCCGCATGGATCTGCATTCGTAATCACAATATCATTCGGAAATGAAGTGAATACGGGTGCTACCTTATCTAATGCTGCTACTGTAAAGGAACAAGTTGCTGTATTACCTGCAAAGTCAGTTGCGGTATAAACGACTGTTGTAGCACCGGAAGGGAATACCGTGCCTGGCGCATAATTGGTAATCACAGTATCAATACCGCAGTTATCGGTTGCGGTAGGTATCGTCCAATTAATGATGGTATCACATTTGTTGGTCGGTAATAACAAGAAAACACTATTAGGGCAGGTAATACTTGGCGGCACATCCTCTACTACCATAATATTGAAAGTACAAGAGGCCGTATTTTGAGAACCATCCGTTGCCGTATATGCTACTGTGTTGGTGCCGATAGCAAATGTGTTACCCGAAGTAGCTGTTCCAGATACATTAATATTGGATGTATTGGTGCAATTATCACTCACTACTGGTGCACTCCATGTTGCAGCACCCATACAGTTGGTGGTTGCGCTCACCGTAATAGAAGGTGGGCAAGCAATAACTGGAGGGTTAACGTCTTTTACCGTTACCGAAAAAGAACAAGCGCCCACATTACCTGCATTATCTGTTGCCAAATAAATAAGATTATTTACACCTGTAAATATAGTATCCGTCAAGTCTGGGTCGATCGTTGCAATAAGCCCTTGATCGCAGTTATCAGTTACCGTAGGTGAATTCAGTGAAGGATTCGTTACAAAGCAATCGGTACCAGCCGCTTCCAATGTCAAATTAGCAGGACAAGTAAGCACTGGAGCCGCAGCATCCACAATTTTTACTTGGAAATTACAAGTGACAAATCCGCCGCCATTACCCAATTGGGTAGCAGTACACACTACATTTGTGGTGCCTACGGGGCGAATAGTACCCACTGGAAAATTACAGTTATACGTAAAATTAGCATTGGCTACACAAGGGTTGGAGGCTAAAATGGCTGGATAAGCCAAAGCAGCAGAGCAATTTTGGGTAGCATTAATTGTAATTGGCGCAGTTGGGCAATTGGCGATCTGCAATGCGGTATTGGCATTTACGGTCACCGTCATGGAGCAGGTGCTACTGTTGTTAGAATTATCTTTTGCTGTAAATACTACTACCGTTGGGCCAGCAGGATAAACACTGGTTGGCGGTGCATTATTGACAATGGAGGAGACAGTACCACAGTTATCTGTTGCCGTTGCTGAAGGTAATACCACCAATGCCGAACAATTGGCACCACCCGGAGCGAACTGGTTGGGAGGGCATGTGATCGTTGGAGGCGTAAGATCAACACTCTTAAAATGACCATTGATAAAGTTAAACGGAGTGGACGCAAAAGAACCATTAATGGCATTGAGCGGTTGAATAAACTTCAAATCCGTGGTTGCATTTGGATTTAGAATCGTAAAATTTAAAGCAAATACAATACCTCCATCGGAAATATTGGGCCAAATACCAGTTGGGCTAACCGCCAAAAAGTTGACATAACCCAAAGGGGCTGTGGTCGCTGCGCTAGGGAAATTGGCACCTGTGATGCCCATACCTGCAAAGACATTTCCAAAACCTGTATAAGAAAGCACCGCTGGATCCCATTCAACGCGGAAATTCATACCAGCAATATCCGAAAATTTCTTTACTCTAAATGGAATAGAGATCGTACTTGTACCATTGCAATTGTACTGCGCAGAGTCAATCTTTAATTCAAAAACAGAACCAAGATCAACAGTAACCAAAAACGAACAAGTGCTGGTATTTCCTGCCAAATCAGTCGCTTTATAAGTTACTGTATTGGTGCCACCTGGGTAAGTACCATTGGCTGGCCCTACGCCAAAACCAGAGCCTAGTCCGGCAGGTGTATAGTTCAATGCAACGCTGCCACTACAATTATCTGTCAAAATGATCGGTTCAAGCCCAGTCACAGTAGCAGATGTCATGCCTACCGCACTTACCGCCTGATTGGGAGGGCACTGAATTGTTGGTGGAACAATATCGTTTACATTAAATTGGCCTGATACATAGACCGTTGCAACTGGATTCAATGCCGCATTGATCGACAATTGAGCCGCTGGGAAATTGACAAAATTAATGGCACTGGAACTGCCATGTGGGCTTTGTACCGTAAAATAAACACGGAACAAACGAGTACCATCAGGCACTGAGCTACCATTGGAAAAATCATCGGAGTTCCAACCAAATGAAAGGTTGCCGCTGCCAGCCACTGGGCCGCCACTTTGTGCAAAACTGGTATTGAAATTGCCCGCAGTAACATTCAAGGTGGTATTGAACAAACCCAGTGAATCAAACTTTAAAACAGAAGTCAACCATTGAAGGGAAAACTGTGCCCCAAAAATGGAATCAAAATTACTTGTTGTAACATCGGTAAAGAATACCGCACCGCAATCTGATGCACCCGAACTTGCTGTAAAAGTAAGCGTATCCGATGCATTTGGGTCAAATATTATATTTATCGCAAAACTACAGGTAGCCGTATTGCCCCCAAAATCGGTGGTGGAATAGGTAACTGTTGATATGCCTGGGTTAAAAATAGCACCGCTGGCATCTGGGTCAGTTGGAAAATTGGCGTTTGTAGCACCTGTAGATTTCCAGCCTGTAAAATTAATCCCGCAATTATCCGTAATTCCAGTAGGAGGGATATTACTCACCGCGATAGGGGAGTTAGACATCAATTGCACTGGAGCAGGACATTTAATAGTTGGCGGTACGAGATCAGTGGTTTTTACGCCTCCAATGGATAATTGAAAAGGTAGGGCGTTAAAATTAGGGTCAGAAACCGCTACAGCCGTCGGAGGTGGGAACGGTAGCGCAGTGGTATCAAAAGCCACTGGCGAAAAAGCCCCACCCAACCGTACAAAGGCCATCTTGAACAAGGTATTGTTCCCCGAGTTTGGAATGGATAAACCCGAAGGATCAAGCCAAGCAAATGTAATTTGCCCCTTTGTGATATGGGTAGTGGAATCCATATTGACAAAACCATTGGTCAACAATGGATTGAAATCTTGGATATGGATAAATTTGGAAAGGGTTTTATCCCATTCAATTGTAAATTGTAGGCCACCTAAGTTATTGAAATTGAGCACCTTAACAGGTACTAAAAACGTGTCGGTGGAGGTACATGGGACAGCTACTGTATCGGTTTTTAGGGTGACTACCTGCGCATATTGGAGGGTTGGTAGAAACAAAAACGCGAACAATAAAAGGATTATGTTTGTATTTCTCATGCTGAAAAATATATCGTAATTTTAAAATTCGATATTCGATACCAGAAAATTCGGTGATCCGAGATTCGAAGCAATTACCTACATTTTTTCATAAGTAATTGCCCCAAATCTCGAATTCCGAATCCTCAACCTATCGAATAAGGGAGGATGAATTAGTCAATCAAAACCATCTTCTTGCGGTCGCTGAACGATGGGGTAGTGAGTTCGTAGTAGTAAACTCCTGCACCACCGAGGTCGTTATTCTGCAATTGGATAGCGTTATAACCCTTTTCAAAATTGCCGACAATGGTTTTCACCAAACGGCCATTAGAAGCATAAATGCGAACTGCGCAGCGGTCATTAGCAGGCAAACGGAAACCAATGGTTGTTTGTGCTACAAATGGATTCGGCTGGTTTTGGTACAACACAACATCTTGGTTGATTACCGTTCCAGTAGAAGATACTGCGCTAACGTATTCAATTTCAACGTTTTGGACTGTGCCATCGGCTTGTACTGCCATTGGGTTCACAATTTCGTTGGATACGTTTAATGCTTGTGAAAGCGCATTTACAGATGTTGTCGCTTTGAATACTAAGGTAAACAATGTTTCATCATCCGCAATAGTCACTGCATCAAAATTAGTCCATGCTGTACTCAAGAAACCTTCACTCAACAATGTTGTACCAAAGTTAGCATCGGCATCCAAACCTGGCACTGTACCTGGTTGGATTTCTTGTAGTTCGAGTGCATTTGGATCAAAAGCAAAGGTCAACTGGAAACCGTTTTGGTTTACAAAATCTTTTGCTTTAAAGGCCAATTGAACTGTTTCGCCTGCTTTGATCGTACGATCCTGCAAACGTAATTTCAACGTTTCATCATTGCGATCTGTTATATCAATCGGGCCAAGGTTCAATGGTGCATCACCATTTAAGTCACCCATGCGAACACCTACAAAATCGTCATCCAATTGATCCTGGAACAATGGCGTATGGCCAATTGTTTGCGGGAATACTGGAAGTGCAGCATATACTGGATTTGGGAATGGTGCTGTAGTAGTGGTTGGGAACGTATAAGATTTAGGAATAAACACCCAATCTTTGGCCGCTGTACCTTCCAAATTTTGTACTGTACCCAACAACAAGCGTTGGATCAAAGCAAAGTCGATGATATTGATTTGACCATCAAAGTTAACATCTGCCGCTACACGCTGGTAAGGAGAGGTCAATGGTGATGGACTAGTCGCAGTTGCAAAGATATGCTTCAATAACAAACCTTGGTCGATAATATCAATTTTGTTGTTACCAGACTGTTTTTTCACAGCACTGGTTGTTGTATTGGTATTCGCTACGATATTATCAAATTGGTAGATACCCAAAGTAGTTGTTGGGAACGGTGTAAGTGCTGGCGTTGGGCCAGTAGTAGTTACCGTTACGTTTGGAATACCTGTAGTTGGGCTTTGCCAAGGATTAATATCACCTTTGATATCGTACTCGTTCAAGCCTTGTGTAATCTGAACTGAACCGTTCATTTGATCTGCTGGAACTATCGTAGTGCCACGCAATACCTGGAACTGAACTGGTGCATTTTCGATATTTACTGGGCTTGAAGTACCCAATGGGCCATTGCTGAGTTTGATGCAAAGGTTGAACAAGAGTGAACCTTGTGGAAGGTTAACATTGCTACCTGTGCCGTTCAAATATAGGACGCTCACTACATTACCATTGACACTAGCATTCAAACCAGTTCCCAATAATGGGTTGATATTTGTTAATGCGATTGGGGTCACTGGTGCGCCTACTGCTGTGGTAGGTACGTTGATTGTAAAGGTAAACCCTGAAATTTGTTGGAAATTATCCACTGTTACAGGTACTTTAACAATCGTATTTTGAGCACCTGATGCACTGCCTACGGAGAATTTCACTTTTGGTCCTTCTGGTACAATAACTGTAGCCAATTTCTGGCAACCGCTAAATTGGTCGCTTACGGCTACTGTATAAGTACCCGCTGCAACACCCGAAAGCGTTGCGGTGGTAGCACCAGTGTTCCATGCATAAGAGAAGTTATTGGAACCGCCTGTTGCTGCTGCTGTTGCTGAACCATTTGTAGCACCAAAATATGTGGGTGTTACTACAGTTGTTACTAGGTTGAAGCCTGAGTTTGCACCTGCTGTTACGGTTACCGTTGCTTGGCAAGTATTTACATTACCATAAATATCTTTTGCTGTAAGCACAACGACATTTGCACCGAGATCTTCGCAATCAAATTGTGTTTTATCCAATGATAAACCGCCTACTAATGCGAGACCACAGTTGTCAAAACTGTTGTTGTCGATATCGAGTGGAGTAATCGTTGCTTGACCGTTATTGCTCAATACTACTGAAATATTATCACATTTGGCAACAGGCGTGCTGTTGTCTTTTACGATAATGGTTACAGAGTCTTTTCCAATATTACCGCAAGGATCCGTCACCGTAAAGAATACTTTGGTTGTACCTACTGGATAGTTACCGCTCACATTCAATACCGTTGGGGTAATAGAAGGCAAGAAAGTAGGGGAGAAGGTAATCGAATTAATTGTACACTCTGTGAGCAATGCACATTCGTCAAAGAATTGTGCAGCGTTTAAGGTAACAGGGGCTGAACAATTGGTCGATACTGGGAAATTAGCCGTCAATACATTAATCGTATCTGGCATGCCTGTAAATTTAGGGCCAGTTTTATCTTCGATTTTAAGTACTTGAGTATGTGTGCTGGAGTTGCCACACTTGTCGGTTGCTACCCATGTACGCGTAGTGGTATAGTTGTATTTAGTACAGCCAGTAGCCGTTTTGGTAGAAACCTCTGTCAATACTACTTTGATACTATCTTTAGGTGTGCAATTATCAGACAGTACTGGTTGTAGATTGAGTTGTGGATCATTACAAGCAATAGTATCGCTAGGTGGCTTCACTGTAAATACAGGAGGCTTAGTATCCGTAACTGTAATGACCTGTGTACAAGTTGCTGAATTACCAGCCAAATCCACTGCTTTGAAAGTACGTGTGATGCCTTGGCAAAGGTAAGTTCCTGTGATAGATGGCGTAACAGTAACTACTGGATAGGTAACACCACCCACTGTATTATTATTACAATTATCAACTGCTGTGGCAGCACCCAAGTTTGCAGTTGCAATGGTTTCGCAACTTACAGAAAGGTTAGCTGGGCAGGTAAGTACTGGTGCTACATTATCTTGAATGACAACGTTGGTCTCGCAGAAATTAAAGTTACCAGCAGCGTCTTTTACCCAAAGGATAATCGGGTACTTGGTATCATTATCGGCATCACTGCAACCAAATATCAATTGTGCAGCAGGATTACCAATCGTATCACCATTTAGGCCTTCCAATTCTTGAATTTGGAAAGTAATGGGGGTATTGGTGCAATTATCACTGCTTTGATTGTTGATCAAATTAGGTGTAACAATCGCTTGACCATTGGCGTTCAAGGCTACGGAAATACCGTTGATACATGAAGCAGCAGGTTTTGTCGCATCTTTTACAACAATAGTCAAAGACGCAGTAGCAGAATTACCGCTTGGATCCGTTGCTGTGAGCGTAATCACATGTGAACCTACCGCTAATGTTTCATTTAAATCTGTCAAACTGAAATACGCTGGACTAACATTGATTGTCAATTCATTATCTGGTGCGCAATCACTGATGATATTAGCAATATTAAGAGTTGTCGCTGCATCGCAAGTCGTAGTTACTGGAGCAGTACTGAACATCAAATTAGCTGCTGAAGGTAATGTAAATTCAGGCTTTTTCACGTCGCGAATGGTAATTGTCCGCGATGCTGTAGCCGTATTTCCAAATACGTCAGTAGCAGTCCAAGTGCGTGTTACCACATAATTGTACTTTGAAGCACCACTTGTGCCTTGTGTTGACGACTGTACAAAACTTACAACAGCAGAGCAACTGTCCACCGCAGTAACCGTAGGAACAGCAGGCAAAACATAGCCTATTGAGCAGGTATCCACCGTAACATTAGCGGGTAATGAGGTTGCTACAAATACTGGTGGCGTGTTATCAATTACCTTTACTTGCACTGTACATTGAGAAGACAAAACTACTGTATTTACAGTTTGAGATGCAGTCATTGTTACTGTTGTCGCACCCGTATTGTTTGGTGATACATCGGCACAAGTGAAATTAGTTTTGCTCAAAGAAAGCGTAAACGGATTACAATTATTTGGATCAAAACTAGCATTATCCACCATCATTGTGGTCAATGTTGCACTCTTTGTAATCGGCGATAACGTAATACTGATTGGACTTGTTTTACATTTTGCAACAGGAGCCGTCACATCTGGACAAAGCAGCACTTGCTGTGGTTGGCTAGATGTGTTGTTATTGCCATCGTTGTAAGTCCAAGTAATCGTGAATGGTGTACAACCAAAACTTGGTGGAAGATCAACGCGATAATGCGTTACTTGTCCGTTCACCAATGGGAAACCTGGTGCAGGAATTGAACTAAAAATACCACCTGGAGTACCATAGATCACATTACCCGCAGTACAGTTTGGATTGGCTGTTGGTGCGTCCAAAATAATATAACCACACAATGATGTATCTGGTGCTAGAGAGCCTAGCGTTGGAATTGGTGCAGTATTATCATCCAATGTTACCGTAATATCGCGGTTGAAAGGAGGGTTTACACCGTCATTTGCCGTAATGCGTACGACAAATGTGCTATTATCCAGAATTGGGTTGGCGCCAAAAACGTTAGCAATTGTTGTTGCTGGTGTCCAAGACCCCGCTACTGGAGACAAAATAGACTGCGTTAATGTTACATTTTGTGGACAGTTGTCCATTACATTAACAAGGCCAGTATAGTCTGGTACTTGCTGTGTTGGGCAAATTGAATTGAGCAGTGCTGTAGTCGAACCAGTAAGGGTTGGTGACTGTACATCGTTTACCTTAACTGTAAATGAACAAGTTTGTGTGTTCATTGCAGCGTCAGTTGCTTTATACGTAAATGTAGTTGTACCCACTGGCAATGTCAAGGAAAGTGCTACTAATTCTGTGAATGAATTAGTTACATCCCAAGTAAAGACTGGATTTACAGATAAATTTTGGTTACCAGTTTGTGTTACAGCGATGATACTTTCAGGGCTAAACGAAAAACTACTGCAATCTGTAATATCACCGTTCCAAGGGCGTACCCATTGGAACGTATAACCACAAATACCTGCCGTATTATCGTAAGTAAATGCTTTACCGCAGTATGTTGTCGTCGTAAATGGTTGATTATAAGAGGCAAATACTGGTTTCACATCGTCAACTACCGTTACTGTAATGGTTTTTGAGGTAGAGTTACCACATTGATCGGTAGATGTAAAGGTAATCACATTGATACCAGTGGCAAATCCAGCAGTAATGGCTGTTGTTGTACCTGTACCTTGCTCATCAGCGCCTGTTGGGTTTGTATTGTTTGCGTATTCCACCGACCAAGTCGTTGTGTTACCAACGGAACAGTTATCCGTTACGGTAGCGGTGTAATTTTTTACTGGTTTGCAAACTGAATAACTACTCAAATTAAGTGTTTCGGCAATTATCGGTGTTGTAATTACTGGTTTGGTGATATCCTGCACAACAACGATTTGAACCGCTTGAACGGTCAATGCTGGTGTGTTCGTGTCAGATGCAGTCCATGTACGTGTGATCGTGAATGCATTTGGACAAGTACCAACTGCTGTCGTGAAGGTCTCATTAATGGTTGCTACTACACAATTATCACCAAAAGTGGCATCAGGTAAAGTCGCTACATAAGCCGCTACAGTTGGGAAAGCACTTACTACGTCACAATTGACTGTAATTGCCGCAGGTGATGTTAATACTACTGGTGGTGTAACATCCTGAATAGTAACGGTTGCTGCGCAAGAGGATGTATTTCCGTTTTTGTCGGTTACCCTTAAAAAAACAGCATTTGCACCTTTTTGAGCACAAGTGAATGTCACATTATTTTGGAATGAAACAGGTGTGTTCAAACTGATTTGGAATGGATTGGTTACAGCCAAACCACAGTTGTCACTGCTACTATTATCAATTTCACTCGCCAAAACAGTTACTGAACCTGGATTGGTTGCACTCAATTGGCGTGTAATGTTTTGAGTAGCGCAAATAGGCAAAATATTGTCCACCACAGTAATGTTTACTTGGCAAGTATCAGAATTGTTGTCTCTGTCTGTTACCTTCAAAACTACTTTTTTAGAAGGTACGTCTGTGCAGGTAAAAGTAAGCGGAGAAAGGCCGTCCAAAGCAAACAAAGCAAAATGACTTGGGTTGGTTGGATTGAGCAACGTACAATTGTCCGTACTGTTATTGTTCACCTGAGCCGGTGTCAAAGATGTTGGCGTGCTTAGGTTTACTATTGCTGTTTTACATTTTGCATCAGGAGCGATAAAATCGGCTACATCAACAATAAAACTACAAACCGTAACATTACCAGAAGCATCCGTTGCAGTGATCGTGATTGGGTTCTCGCCTTGTGGGAACGGGCTTGTAGGTGTGCCGCCTGTTGTAACAACGCTTACAGGCAATGAACATGCACCTGGATCAGCAAATGTAACATTCCATAGTGGTGTTGTTGGAATAAATGAGCAAGAAACCGTATTAATTTGTACATTAACAGGGCCAGAAGGGCAACCTGTGGCTACGGGTGCTACATTATCCTTTACTACAACGATAAAGTTACATACCTCCACGTTACCGCTTTGGTCAGTAATGGTATAGGTCAAGTTGGTCGTTCCTACACCAAATTGGGCGCCAGAAAGAGAAACCGATGGATTGGTACCTGTAAATGTTAGTGGAGATGTACCCGCACTTGCGCCATTCAGGTCAACTGAATTATTACCAGCAATAACAATGCTTGTTATATCGCAATTATCGTCGTATTTACCAGCATTTGGGAAAACTCCTAAAGCCAAATCACCAGCAGTACCAATATTGCCGAGACAGCTGGCTGTACCCGTAGATACGGTAAGATTAGCAGGGCAAGTCAATAATGGCTTTGCATTGTCAATAATCTTTACGGTACAAGTTGTTGAGTTTGTGTTGTTGCTGGCATCTGTAACTGTTAAAGTATAAGGCCAGCCTGCGAGTGGTTGTCCTACCAAATCGCCACAATCAAAAGTGATATTGCCAGACATTGGAACAGGAGATCCGTTTGGAGCAGTCACTGCTACTGTCCATGCAGGGCAGTTATCAGAAGAACCATTATCCGCAGCCGAGGCCAACATTGTAGCCGTACCATTGGCATCCAAGTTAAGGCTGATATTTTGACATGCTGCAACTGGAAGTACACTTTCAGTTACGTTAAAAGTATATAATACCGAAAAATCGGCAGAAGCGGGGGAATTATCTACCCAAGAATAACGTATTACCGTAGTACCAGCAGGGAAATTGGTATTGGCTACGCCGCCACCAGTTGCTGTATTAAATGGAAGTAAACCAGTTAATACATTTGGATTTGGGCCAGAAATAAAGGTCTCTGTCATGGTCACCGGACCACAATCCTGTGGCGCACCCAGTGATGGACGTGTCCAAGTAATGTCTTTATCGCAAGTATTGATATTGACAACGGCATTAAAAACCTGATTGGATGCAGTAACGCTTGGAGGCGCATTGTCCAATACTGTTACCGTAAATGTTTTAGTTGAAGTAAGGCCGTTAACATCTGTAGCTAGGTAAGTTACCGTTGTTACGCCTAAATTAAAGACAAAAGAAGCAGTAGCAGCCGAAGTAAATGCAGCAGCAGGTAACGAAGTAGCACCGCTTAATGCGATAGTACGACTAGATACACTGCAGTTATCCGAAACTGTTGGATGCGTCCATGTAGTGTCGGCATCACAAAGGTTTAGTGGTGTATTTACATTGTCACTGGTATATAGGGTAAGGTTACCCGGAGCTGTTCCTATGGCTGGCGGTTGATTATCAGCAACCACAACACTAAAGAGACAAGGTGCTGTTGTAAGTGGTGCCACACCGTTAGCGGCAGTAGCAGTTACACTAATATTAGTTGTACCCAAGTTAAAAACTTGTCCAACCAGCGTTGATAGTGGTCCAGCAGTGGTAGCACCTGACAAGGTGTAGGCGAAAGTAAAGGTATTTGGGCAATTATCAGTGGCAGTAGCCAACGGATCACTATTAGTATAGGTATAAGTACAAATACCCGCATCCGTAGAGCGGTTGATCGGTGTAGCAGGGCAGGTAATTACGGGAACAGTATTATCACTTACTGTTACAGTGAATGAAGTGGTACCAGTATTGCCAGAAGCATCTGTTGCAGTATAAGTTACAGTAGAAACACCTACATTAAACACAGTACCACTCGCTTGGTTGATGCCTGTTGCAGCACTATTCAAGGTTGTTGCTCCTGTAATTGCCCAAGTTAATTTGGGTATAGTACAGTTGTCGGATGGATTGGCATTAATGCCATTAACGACAACACCACATGTTGTAGCACCTACTCCAGTATTGGTAGTGACAGGTGGCATTACGGGGAATGAAGGATTTGTAACATCTACTACCCGAAACTGAACTTCCCTTCTTGGGCTTTCTGTTAAGAAAATCCCTACAGTGGTCACCCAGCGGCTAATATAAGGGCCTACATTGGCGCATTGAAATGATTCAGAAGCGACAGACGCACCACCAACTGCAGATGTATAAATCCTAAAAGTTAATGGTGTAAAACTACAGTCGGACTGAAAATAGGCAGAAGCAACATTTGCATTAAACGTCGCATTTGCTGTAGGGACTCCCATCAATGGCACCAACGGTGTTGCGCTAAGTGGCAAATCAAATGTTGGGACGGGAGCAAACGGAGCCAAAGGCGAAAGTGTACAGGCTTGTGCATTCAGCCCGACCACAGTGGCCAATGTGAATAGCAATACCAGCATCCCCTGCGCCAGTTGGCGTGAGTAACTAAATACGTTCATGGATAAAAAAATTTGTGAAAAATGAATATGGGATAGAGTAAAGAAGGGTTGAGTATCCTTCATAGAAATCGAATTGGGTTGGTAATAGAATAAATATTTTTTCAAGATGTGTAAAAATTTCAAAATGTATAATTTGAATCGTGTATCTATATACAGATAACCGAATTCACCCGTTGCCGAGCATCCAAATTTGAGAGGGAAACCATTTTGAAACCACACTTCACCAACCGCCACTGTATTCCTAAAAACAAATTAAATGCTTGATAGTCAAGTATTTAGATCTATATTTAGGGGATTAAAATAAGAATAGGATTAAAAATAACGGTGCAAGGTTACAACGATATTTTGAAATCATGTCTTTTTATTTGCAAATATTTTGCAAATCTAAAACCGTTCCCTTCCAAAACAAACCGCGTCTTTCCTGTAAAAACCACCAGTCCACTGATTTTCAATGCTATTAAGTACAAAAACCGTACCAAAAATTGGGTAGGGTTTTAATTAGCCTTTTTTGTGGTAAAATAGTCTATTTTTTATACTGAGCGTTGTTAAGTTTTATACATAGATTTCATTGCATAAAACTTATAGAGCCGAAGTATAGATGCCGGTTTTGGACGAGACAATAATTGTCTGTCACATAATAGCGGTTCGGAATGATCTTTTTTTTTGAGTCGAGCGTAGGAGATACAATT